>DATIHN010000017.1 GCA_035480635.1 Candidatus Saccharimonadales bacterium | reverse complement strand
GGGCTACCATCGGCAAAGACCAGTTGAGTGGCGGAGCTGGCGAGTTCTGAGCAGACTTGGTTAGCAACAATATCCGCCTCAACTTGCCTGAGTTCATCCGCCTTACTCACCTACTTGCCACTAACCGCCTTTTTGCTAAAGTTCAAGCGCCCTTGGCTATCAACTTCCATCAGCTTCACCTTGATCATATCGCCCAATTGAACCTCATCAGTGACCTTCTCGGTTCGGCCATCGGCCAATTGCGAAATATGGACCAGCCCGCCCAAACCACCGGGGATGGTTTCGATGAAGACACCGAAGTCCATCAGTTTGACCACTTTGGCCTCGTAGACCTTGCCCACCTCTGGTTCTTGGGTTAGCGATTCGATCCAAGCAATTGCTTTCTTGGCAGCTTCGGCGTCGGTTGAAGCAATCATGACCAAGCCGCTTTCTTCGATATCAATCTCTACACCGGTTTCGGCAATGATTTTGTTAATGGTTTCGCCACCTTTGCCAATAACGTCCCTGATTTTGTCTGGCTTAATCATGATCTTGGAAATCCGCGGGGCATGCGGAGCCACTTCGGCTCGAGGCTTATCAAGCACATCCAGCATTTTGGCCATGATGTGGGCCCGGCCGTCTTTGGCTTGGGCCAGCGCATCGGCCATAATGGCCGGCGTTATGCCTTTAACCTTAATGTCCATTTGCAGCGCGGTGATGCCATCATCAGTACCGGCCACTTTGAAATCCATATCGCCAGCAAAATCTTCGGCGCCTTGAATATCGCTCAAAATGACGTATTTGCCACTGCCATCGGTGATCAGACCCATGGCAATGCCAGCCACCGGTTTAGCGATCGGCACACCGGCGTCCATTAAGCTTAGGGTTGAAGCGCAAACGCTGGCCATGGAGGTAGACCCGTTGGAACTGACTGCTTCTGAGACGGTCCGAATGGTGTAGGGAAAGTCCTCAATTGCAGGTATGACTGGGACTAGGGCTCGCTCAGCCAAAGCGCCATGACCAATTTCGCGCCGACCAGGCGAACGCATGGGCCGCACTTCTCCCGTGGAATAAGGCGGGAAGTTGTAATGATGCAAATAATGCTTGGTGGTGTCCTCCTCCATCGTATCGATCATCTGACCATAACTGGTTGAAGCCAGCGTAGTGATGTTTAGAATCTGGGTGGTGCCACGAGTGAAGATGGCTGAGCCATGGGTACGCGGCAGAATTCCAACTTGCGAACTGATCGGTCGAATCTCAGTCGTTTTACGGCCATCGGGGCGAGCCCCATCTTCAAGAATGGCGCGACGAATTTCTAGATCGATGACTTTTTGGAAGGCCTCTTCGATCTCATTATGTTTAAAGTCGTTGCCAAACTTTTCGATGGTTTCACCTTCGAGGTTTTTGATGGCGTCATGACGTTGATATTGGTCTTGGTGACGCACTGCCGGCCCAAGTTTTGCCTTAAGAAAAGTGGAAACTTTATCGATGATGTCTTGGTTAGGTAGCTCGAGCTCAAAGTCTTTAGCTTTGGCGCCAATCGCCTTAGCCAGCTCAGTTTGGAGTTTAATGACGGGTTGGAGCTCCTTATGGGCCAGCTCAATGGCCTTGACCATGGTGGCTTCATCAACCTCATCGGCGCCAGCTTCAACCATCATGATGGCATCAGCAGTGCCGGCAATGGTTAGGTCAAGTTTGCTTTCGAGCAATTGGGCCGCGGTTGGGCAAGCGACTAGCTCACCGTCCACCAGACCAATTCGTACACCTGCCACGGGTCCCTCAAAGGGCGCGCCGGAGATCATTAGAGCGGCGGAGACAGCAATCATGCCCACCAGATCAGCTGGGTGATCCAAATCAGTCGAAAGAACAGTCGCAATGCCTTGGACGTCATTGCGATAGCCTTTCGGGAACAGCGGGCGGATCGGGCGATCAATCAAACGGGCCGAGAGTGTGGCTCGTTCACTGGCGCGGCCCTCGCGTTTAATGAAGCGACTGCCCGAAATTTTGCCAGCGGCATACATCCGCTCTTCGAAATCGATTAGTAACGGGAAGAAATCAATGCCCTCTCGGGGTTGGTTGGCTACGACTGCTGTACCGAGTACCATAGTGTCGCCGTAGCGAACGGTTACGGCGCCATCGGCTAGAAAAGCCAGTCTGCCTGTTTCAATAATAAGCTTGCGACCGCAAAATTCGGTCTCAAACGTCTGCGTCTTACCCCCAAAGGGGTGAATAATATCCAATTGGACTCCTTTACTGATCCAAGAGTGCCAGGGGTCTGCCGTTTAACGGATTAAACGAGAGGACTCTACCACTCTATTTGACCAAGTTGTTAATTGTTTACCCATTCAAAACATCCACACTGAATGCCTTGAATGAACAAAAAATTGTTACGCTTTTTTACCGCCTTTTTCCATTATCGTCTTAGCTCTAATTTTTTGATCAATTTAGAGTAAGCGTCAGGATCTTTCTTATTCAAATAGTCCAGTAAGCTGCGGCGTTTACCAACCATTTTGATCAGCCCGCGACGGGAGTGATTATCCTTTTTGTGCTCTTGCAAATGCTTAGTTAAGACTTTGATTTGCTCTGTAAAAATGGCAACTTGAACCTCCGGCGAACCGGTGTCTTTTTTGCCCCGTTGGACACTTTTTATGGCCTTTTCCTTAGCCTCTGTCTTTAACATTTCCTATGCATTGTATCAGGTTTAGCTTAAAAATTCAAGGGGGGTCGACGTTAGGTCTAATCAACAATTTAGACGGCCGTGATGTTCGACTCAATGATCTCCTGGCTCGAGTCCAGCGATATGGCCTGATCCAGGTTAAAATCCCCGGCTTTGGTACGTTCCAGGGCGCTTAAATAAGCGCCGGTGCCCAATTTTTGGCCAATATCAGCAGCCAGCGTGCGGATGTAAGTCCCGCTAGAAACATCCGCTTGAATTGTGAGTTTGGGGTAGTCGTATTCGATTAGTTTGATCGAGTGAATGGTGACTTGTCTGGTTGGCATTTCAACTTCTTCACCTCGCCGAGCCCGCTTATAAGCCTCTTGTCCACCGATTTTGATGGCCGAATAGACCGGCGGTGTTTGTTTTATTGTACCGATAAAAGCCGTAAGAACTGATTCGACTTGACCTCGATCGGGTCTAGTATCAGATATCTCTCTCAATTCGCCCTCTGCATCCCCGGTTGAGCTTGTGAACCCCAGAGTGATTTCCGCAAGATAAGTTTTATCAAGTTGGCTGTACTCCCCTGCCCGTTTGGTGGCGCTGCCAAATAGCAAGATCATGACGCCAGTGGCCATCGGATCCAGTGTGCCGGTGTGACCAATTTTGCGTTCGCCCGTGATTCTGCGGAGCTGGCGAATAACATCGAATGAAGTGATGCCTTTTGGCTTATTTATAACCAGCAATCCATTGAACTCACGTGACAAGCCGCCTGCCCTGAGCGAAGTCGAAGGGTTCAAGCTTCGGCTCGTTTGATGGCATCGATCGAAGTTTCGAGATCGGTAATTAGGGTAGTAACAATGTTGAGTTCATTGCGAGCCAGCCAGCCGTTACCGGGGCTGACGGCATAGTCACGCAGCAGCTTCATGTGATCGTTTATTTCAACCACCACGTCTAAGCAATGGCTGCGCAGATCTTCTATATCCATAAACTTAGTCTACCTGTCTTTCTCTCCCCAGCCCATTATTTATCTACGCTTTAGTTCCATCAGTAGGTTGCATTCTATTTCTCTCCCCACCAATTTTTTATGTAAGCTCTTTCTACTTACTCCCATAACTATTCGTACTTTTGTCGATACAAAAAATTGGTGGGGTGGGTTTCTTTTCTAGATCATTTCGAGCAGATTACTCGTGGGTATACTCCCACTACATCATTCTTCACAATCTGCTGTCTGGAAAATATATAGGTCGTTCGGCCTTATAAAACTGTCTCCCTAAGGTCTTACTAGACCTTTTACAGATCCAATCATCTAGCCAGTTCGAGAGGCCGAACGACAAAGACGCCGGGCAGAAGTTGCGGGGGGGGGAAAGGGTTGGAGCGGGAGAAGGGGTTGGGTTTATTTTTTCGTGGCTGAGGGCTTCTTGGCGGAAGTTTTGGGCTTGGCCAGTGCGGCTTTAGCAGCTGGTTTGGCTTTTACGACTTTGGTCGGTTTGGCGCTATCACCAAGGGTTTTCTTAATAAGAGAGTTC
>DATIHN010000016.1 GCA_035480635.1 Candidatus Saccharimonadales bacterium | reverse complement strand
CCCTGGCTTCCGGGCTACTTTGGCCAAGTTAGTTTTGATAGCGCCGGCTATCACTTTTCTCCCGGGCCACTCTCAATCGCCCTGCAACTCTATGCCTTAATCTACACGACTGCTACCATTGCCTATCTGTTTGCCAAAATTAATCGAGTCGAGCGCGAATACAAAAACCAAATCCGCTTCATGGTTTATGGCATCGTCGTGGCTTTCATTGCCAATTTGCTAGTTAATTTTACTTTCCTGCGGCTGGGCTTGGATCGCTACAGCGTCATCGTCGGTGTACCGTCGTTTTTACTTATGTCGCTAGCCATCGGCTATGCCATGATCAAACATCATCTCTTCGACATCCGGCCCTTAGCCGCCAGATCCCTAGCCTACTCGATGCTACTGGTCACATTGGGTAGCCTGTACGGTGCTGCCATTTTCGGTGTTTCGCGCCTGTTCTTTAGCGGTAATCAGATTAATAGTTACCAGCAGTTGACCTACACCGTGCTGGCGATATTGCTGGCCTTTACCTTCCAACCGCTGAGACGGTTCTTTGAGCATTTAACCAATAATATTTTCTTTCGGGATCGCTATGTGACCGAAGAAGTTTTAAACGAATTGGGCGAAGTTATTTTATCCGAAATCATTCTAACCAAATTGCTCAAATCCACTCTGACCCAGCTCTGCCACAGGCTTAGGATCACCAGCGGCCACTTTATTATTTTGCACGAGGGTCGGATTTACAATTTGGCCGATTTCGGACCGCCACTGCGCACTAACCTAACGATGGAAATGGTCAGGACCTTAGGCCAGCCAATTGTTTCAGCCGATCAGATTGAGAATGGACATGGTCGCCAACTCTTACGACAATTAAATGCCCGCTTAAGTGTGTTGCTTCGAACCAAAGGCCAGTTCGTCGGCTTTTTGATGTTAGGCGATAAATTGAGCGGCGAAATATATTCCGATCAAGACATAGAATTACTAAAGATTCTATCGTCTCAGCTGGCCGTCGCCATTAGTAATGCCATAGCCTACGAACAAGTCTCAAGTTTTAACGAAACCCTCAAAGACCGAATTACCAGTGCCACGGCCCGTTTGCGAGTAGCCAACCATCACTTAAAAGAACTCGATCAAGCCAAAGACGAATTCATCAGCATGGCCTCCCACCAACTGCGGACTCCGCTGACCACCATCAAAGGCTATATTTCGATGATGCTGGAGGGCGACGCCGAACCACTCCAAACTCGCCAGCGTAAGTTTGCCGAAATGGCCTTTGAGAGCACTCAGCGGATGGTTTATGTCATAGCCGATCTATTGAATGTTTCACGCCTGAATGCCGGCCGCTTCATCTTGAACCCAGAGCCAACCGACTTAGCTCAACTGGTTCGCGATGAAACTCGCTTGCTAGCCAACCACGCTGAATCCAAGGGCGTCAAACTAGTGGTTTTAGCGCCCAAAAATCTGCCCAAGCTCGACGTTGACGCCGGCAAAATCCGCCAAGTCATCATCAACTTCGTCGACAACGCCATTTATTACACTGAGCGGGGCAGCGTCACTGTGACGCTAGCTCGGGCTGGTTCCGCAGTGCGCTTAAGCGTCATGGACACCGGTATTGGAGTACCGGATAATGCCAAGGATCACTTGTTTGGTAAATTCTATCGGGCCGAAAACGCTAGGAATCTACGACCAGACGGAACTGGTTTGGGTCTGTACCTAGCCAAAAAGATCATTCAAGCCGAAGGTGGCCGGATTTTGTTTGAAAGCACGGAGGGTCAGGGTAGTTTGTTTGGCTTCGAAATACCACTTGGTAAAACCGAGCCTGTTGAAACTCACCACCTTTCCAGGAAATCTCCCCCAGTTGCGAAGCCGTAATTCTTCCCCCCACCAATTTTTTGGGTAAGCTCACTCTTATTACTCCCGCAGTTGCATCATAACTTAGTCGATACCAAAAAATTGGTGGGTGGGTGTCTTTTTCTAGATCATCTAGAGCAGATTGCTCAGTTAATATCTCCCCCTACTTTGTTCTTCGCAATCTGCTGTATGAATGTTTAATAAATATAACCGTTCGAGCCGAAAGACTGTACGTCCTATTAGCGAGCGACGATAACTCGCGAGCCAGTCTTAAGGCCGAACGGTAAAAGACGCTGGGCAAAAGGCGTGGGGGTAGATTGAGTGGGAGCGGGAGAATAGTGCTGGGGGGTAAGAAGTTCCGTATCAGGCCGTCCAGGTGGTAAACTATTTATAATGCTTATGGTGAGCGCGAGGTGAAAATCAAAACCCAATATCGCGTCATACTGCTGATGCTTGCTCTGCTAGCTGCCGCAGCCATCGGTCTATTCGTCTTATCACAGAGTGAAAAGCGCCACACCGAGACTCTATACCAAGACGTCGTCGATGAACGCCAACGGCTGTTTTCGGCCGTTTACCGCTTGGATGGTGAACCCCAGGCCAACTTGGCAACCGACTACACCTATTGGGATGATATGGTGGCTTTCGTCAAAAAACCCACCAAAAAATTTGCTCAAGACAACCTGGATACTGCTCTTAGCACCTATCAGGTCGATGCTATTTGGGTCTTTCGGACCGATGGCACCAAGGTTTATCAGAATAATGGTTCGAATGTCTCGGCCATCGACTTGCCGTTATCGAAAGCCGAAATCGCTCAAGTGTTTACTAAACAGCGCCTAGCCCACTTTTTTGTGCGGACATCTTCAGGCATCGTCGAGATCCGAGCTGCCACCATCCACCCATCTAATGACCCGAACCGACAAACCGTGCCCCAAGGCTACTTCTTTGTCGGCCGGCTCTACAACGCTGAATTTCGCCAACGCCTGGGTAACGATTCAAAAAGTAACGTCAATTTACTGAGCGGCAACGATAACCCAACCATGCCTGATCCGAGCACGGGCCAGGTCGTCATCGACAAGACTCTAGGCGATATGAATGGCCAAACCATCGCCCGCTTACAGGCTACAGCTGATGCTCCAAGCATTCGTGAACTCTATACCCAGAATTCCCAGCGCGTGAAAAACTTCGTTATCATCGTTATCCCGGTACTACTAGCCCTACTCTGGTTTTTGACTCGCTACGTGACTAACCCTTTGAATAAAATATCTCGAACGCTTGCTACTAAGGACCCTAATAATCTCGAAGAACTCGGCACCAGTACCAGCGAGTTTGGCCAGATTGCCCTACTGCTTAGCCAATACTTCCGCCAAAACCGGCAGCAATTAGAAGAAGCCCATACCAGGCTGAGAGCTTCCATTAATGCTTTTAACATCGGTTTCATCATGACCGATGCCAACCTAAATATCACCATGGTTAATGACGCCGCCAGACGAATTCTATTTGCCGACCCGAAACGAGCCAAGGAGGTAAAACTAGCCGAGCTCGAACGACTCATGCCCAAAATTAAGTTGGAGCAAACCATCAGCAATGCTATTAACACCATCACCAGCCATAGTTTGGGCGAGGTCCCACTATTAGAGAAATTCTTGCGGATCTATGTGGCACCGGTGACTGAATCACCGGGTCAAGCGCCGGTGATTGGGAGTATCATTTTATTCGAAGACATCACTCTTGAACGCAGCCTGAAGCGAGCTCGGGATGAGTTCTTTTCGATCGCCTCGCACGAACTTAGAACGCCGCTAACTGTCATCATGGGCAACGCCGCCATGATCGCTGAGCACGTCATTCCGAAAGTTAAAAATCCGGAGCTAGCCGGTATGACCAAAGACATTTATGATTCTAGCCGACGCCTGATCCAAATGGTCAACGATTTCCTAGATACCTCGAGACTAGAGCAAAATCGCATTAAATTTGAGCTCACGGCGGTTGATTTGCCAGAACTGCTACAAGGGTTGGTTAAGGAATATCAGCATACTGTTGGTCAACAAGGTCTTGAACTGAAATTGGAGATTCTGGATGGTCGAGGTAAAATTGTGGCCAGGGCTGATCAAATCAAGCTGCGACAAGTTTTGATTAATTTGCTCTCAAATGCTGTAACCTTTACCCACAGCGGTAGCATTACTATGCGGCTGGAATCGCATCCTGACTACGTTCGCATTTTTGTGACCGATACCGGCGAAGGCATTCCGCCAGAGAGACACAATCTGCTGTTTAAAAAGTTTCAGCAGGCCGAAGAAAACATTCTCTCGCGAGCGACGCCGGGGAGTCTCAAGCCTGGGAGTGCCAGGGACACGACTCATGGGACCGGTCTCGGCCTCTATATTTCCAAAATGCTGATGGAAGGGATGGGCGGATTAATTCGCCTGGAGTCATCAGAGCCGGGGAAGGGCACGACCTTTAGTCTAACGTTGCCGGCGGCAAAACCCTCTAAACTGAAGAAAGGAGAGTAATATGGCCAAAAAAATTCTCTTAATCGACGACGATCCATTAATTGTACGGATGTATGAACGAATTTTTAGTTTTTCCGATATTGAGGTAGTTTCGGCCTTACTCCCGGGTGACGGGTTGCAAAAAGCCAGTCAAGTTAAACCCGATCTTATTTTGCTAGATATTATGATGCCAGATATGGACGGTATTGAGGTGATGCGTCGCTTGCAAGCCGATGAACTGACCAAACCTATCCCGGTTATTATTTTGACCAATTTAAGTGATGAGACCAGATCCAAAGAGGCTATGAAGCTGGGAGCCAAGAGTGTCATGGTCAAAAGCGACTACAGTCCCAAGCAGGTGGTCGAAAAAGTCGTCGCCGCCCTCCAGTAAGGCACTAATTGATATAATTAAGAAAAGCTGTTATTGTATGAATCTGTCTTTGAATAACCGCATTGGAAACCAGGCGTAAGCCGTTTACAATGCGGTAAGGAGCAGCGATGTGAAGGCTAGAGTCCGCCCAAGGTCGGACGTCAGCCGTAAGTGCCGCTGCGACGTGGCCCCATCGTCTAGTGGTTCAGGACTCCACGCTTTCAATGTGGCAACGCGGGTTCGAATCCCGCTGGGGTCACCAATAAAAAATAGCAGGCTTGCCTGAATTTTTTTATTGGGGTGCGAGATTCGAACATTTCAGTTCGACTAGTCGAGCACAGCGAGACAGCTAGGGTTGGCACCAGCCAAGCCCGTATCCCGCTGGGGTCACCAATTTATTGGTAATAATTATGATCTACGCAGCATTACTTAGAGGTATCAATGTTGGGGGGACGGGCAAGGTCGAGATGGCCAAACTCAAAGTGACTTTTGAGCGACTGGGCTTAAGTGCTGTGAAAACTTATATCAATTCCGGTAATGTCATATTTTTAACTGAGTCTCGTGATCAGCAACAACTGACGGCTCAGATCGAAGCTGCCATTGAGCACGATTTTGGCTTCAGCGTCAAAGTGTTACTCAGAAATATTGATCAAGTGGAAAAGCTGGTCGAAGCCATTCCAAATTCGTGGGTCAATGACACAAATATGAAATGCGATGTTTTGTTTTTGTGGCCCGAGATTGATGATCCAAACATTGTGGAGCAATTACCAAACGATCCAGAAATTGAAGACGTTAAGTATTTCCCCGGTGCCGTGGTCTGGCGAATTGATCGTGGTAAGGTTATCGAAAGCAAAATGGTTAAACTAGTTGGCACCAAATTGCATAAACAGATGACGGCTCGCAACTCCAACACTGTGTGCAAGATCTATGATTTAATGTTGGCGCTCAAATCGGCTTGATTAGCAGCCTTCAGGTGGTTGGTTGAGATATAGAGACCAAATACTATTATCCACATAGTCTGCGGGTAGGCGGCGATTCTTTCCATCCCACCACCACCCAAACTCAAGAAATGATGGCTGGTAAATAGTACCGCCGCAGTTAGAGAAATGAAACCAGAGAAAAGGGTGTAAATTTTCAAAGGCCTGGGAATGTCAAGGCTAAGCCCCAGGATAATCATACTTAAATTGCCGACAAAGAATGGCAAGGCAGCGCCAAGCTGGTGCCAAGTGGCGTTAACGTTTTCGGGAAATAGCCCGACCAAAATGGTGCCCAACCCGGCCAGACCCATAAAACTAAAACCAATTAGCCCGCCCAAGTTCTCTCGGAATTCCTGGTAGATCAAAACTGCGCCAATCATCATGGTAATACCCAGAGTCACGAACGAAACATTCATGAGGGCATGGCGGGGCGAGCAGACGTAACGGCCGTTGTAGATCCCGCAGACCGTATTGCCTAGGTCGCTGATGGTGTTGATGGTTATGCTATACGGAATGGTCCAAGCCGCTGCCACAATCAGTTGGGCCAAATAGTACTGGAAGCTGACCATCCAAAATATTGGGCCGACGAAGGGAAAGCGGTCGGTAAATGTTTTGACCATACCCTGCTTCATAACCGGCTCTTAAACCGACAGGTCCCGACGGTTGAACCACCAAGCTCCGATGCTGGTAGTAGCCCCAATACTCAAGCTAAAAACCAAAAACAGAGCGCTGTTTTGGTGGCCGTGAACCAAGACTTGCTGCGGATTGAAGTAGTGAAAAACCGAAATTTTACCCACCCACTTCAGACTATCCTTGAGGCCGGCTACGATATTTAGAACATACATGATCATAAGCATACCGCCGGCTACAAAATAGACTCGAGAGCGCTCATTAAAGAAGCTTGAGAGCATCATGCCGAGAGCCATTATCGTCCAACCAAACATCAAGGTTGGCCAAAGCAGCTCTACAAAACGCCCGGCCATGGGGTGATTGCCGAAGGCGCTAGCGATTGGGATGATGCCGAGAACTGAAACAACCGTAAAGATTAGTAGCGTAATCAAGTTGGATAAGTACCTAGCGGCAAAAAGTTGTAGGCGCTTAATCGGCTGCGATAATAGAAAGCTCATAGTGCCGCGTTCGACTTCGCCCGCTAGAGCGTTGGCCGCCCGCGATAACATTAATATAATGGTCAGAATCAACCAGGAAAAACTAAAGATTTCAGCCGCAATGTATTTTTCCAGGGTATCAAATGATAGGTCTTCGAGGTTAAAGGCGCTGGCCAGGCTTTTGGGGTAGGATTTCAAAAGCTGATTCAAATTAGCGGCCTGGCTGTGAATCGAAGGGTAGAGCGAGGAATAGAGAGTGATGAAGGCTAGAATAACGGCGCAATAGATAATCAATGAAACCTTGCGATCAGCTTGATCGCGGCGAATGATGACCCAGACCCGATTCACTTATACAGCTCCATAAAGACTTCTTCTAAACTTAAGTGGCTAACCTCTAGGTCTTTAACATCCAATTGGCTTAGTTGGGATAATATTGGGTTGATATCGCCGCGGACTTTTAGGGTTAGAGATGATCCTTGACTGGAGACAACATCGACGTTTTTCAAATTAAATTGCTTAGGGTCAACGGTTTTGGCTACCACCACACTAACCATATGAACATGCATATCACGGAAGTCGTTCATAGATTTTTCGGCCACTAACTTTCCCCGATTAATAACTGCGACAGTGTCGCAAATACGTTGGACTTCGCCCAGGTTATGACTCGAAAGAAAAATGGTACCGCCCTTAGCTTTGAATTCACCCAAGGTGGAGTAGAGCTCATTTTGAAGTAGCGGATCCAATCCCCTCGTCGGCTCGTCCATAATCAAAAGCTCAGGATCACCGACTACAGCCAAAGCCAGAGCTAATTTTTGCTTATTGCCACTTGAAAGCTGGCCGGCCTTGGCGCTCAAGTTCAAATCGAGCCGGCGAACTATTTCGTCAACGTATTGGCCCTTGCCGGACAGGCGAGCAGCGAAATCAATATGGGTACGGCCAGTCCAATGGGGGTAGAGGGCGTTATCGGCTGACAGAAAGCCAATTTTTTGCTTCAAGTCCGCGCTGGCGGATTGGGAATCAGCCCCAAAGATTCGAATACTGCCACTGGTCGGGCGGATGAAGTCCATCATGGCTCGAATCATGGTGGTCTTACCGGCGCCATTGGGACCCAGAAAGCCGAAGACCTGACCTGATTCGACCGTCAAGTTGATACCCCGCAAAGCCTTGGTTGAGCCAAAATCTTTAGTAACATCCTGGACCGAAATGACATTCATACGGCAATCATACCATTTAGGCGTAAGTATTTTCGAGGCGCGCAGTCTTCTCCGCGGGTTTATATGTAAATCAATATCAAAACGGCCGCTGAGTTAAAATTCAACGGGCCGCTTTATCTAACTAGGAACTATGACGACTTTTTGTCTTGATCGTCGTCTTTGGGGCTCCCCTCTGCGACACCCTTCTTGACCTCATTGATCGATTGACCAATGCTCCGGGCCAGTTGCGGAATCCGCTTGGCACCGAAGAGCAAAAGGATGATCAGGAAAACAATGATCAGTTCTTCGATTCTTCCCATAACTCCCTACCTTACGAGTCCAGTATACGTAGGTTGGCGCCGCTTTTACAAGGCTTTATTGGTTAAGACCAAACTCTACCCTATAATGCGGGTATGCGACATGTCCTAGAAGCCCAACAATTTGATCGACGTTTTATTGAGACTCTATTTGCCCGGACTGCTGAGTTGGAGCACTTGATTGATCAAAAGAACGGCCAGCAAATTAGGTTACTCGAGGGTAATATGATGTTTACGATTTTTTACGAACCTTCGACTAGGACTAGAGTCTCATTCAACGCGGCCGCCCAACACCTGGGCATGCAAGTCGTCAGCACCGAAAACGCCCGCGAATTCTCATCAGCCGCCAAGGGTGAAACCCTCGAGGACACTATCAAAACGCTGTGCCAATATCGCCCCGATGTGATTGTGTTGCGTCACAACGAAACCGGGGCCGCTGAGCGAGCCGCTGCCATAAGCAGCGTGCCAATCATTAATGCCGGCGACGGCATGGGCCAGCACCCGACCCAGGCCCTGCTTGATCTCTACACCATCCAAAAGGAGCTGGGCCGCAGCGATAATTTGCATGTCGTTATCGGCGGCGATCTAGCTCACGGCCGCACGGCCCGGTCGCTGGCCTATCTGCTAGCCAAGTTCAAGGCCAATCAAATTACTTTTTTGGCGCCGCCTGGCTTGGAGATCGGCCGCGACATCACCGATCATTTAACAAAACAGGGCACCAAGTTTAATGAAACCAGTGATATCGAATCAGCCTTAAAGTTGGCCGATGTGGTCTACTGGACCAGAGTCCAAAAAGAACGCTTTGATAGCTCCAAACTGGCTCAAACCTTCGTGATTGATGCGAAAGATATGATCTTACTCAAAAAAGACGCCATCCTCATGCACCCCTTGCCTAGAGTTGATGAAATCACCCCGGCCGTTGATAGTGACCCCAGAGCGGCCTACTTTCGCCAGGCTGGCAATGGTATGTTTATTCGCATGGCACTTTTGGAATGGGTGTTGGAGAAAAATCATGACTGAAATTATCAAGCTCCCCGGCCTAGTTGATTTGCATGTCCACTTGCGCGATCCCGGCCAAACCCAAAAAGAGGATTTCTACACCGGCACCCAAGCCGCCTTAGCCGGTGGCTATACTGCCGTCTACGATATGCCTAATAATGCCGAAGCTATTACCACCGTCAAGCTGTTAAAAGCTAAAATCGCCTCGGCTAGGCGTCAGATCGTAGCCGACGTTGGTTTTCACTTTGGATCGCTAGGCGATAATTTGGACCAGTTCGCTGGAGCCATGAAATTAACGTCGGGTCTGAAGCTGTATCTAAACGTCACCACCGGCAATTATTTGCTCGACCCAGCCCACCTCGAAAAAATCTTTAGGGCTTGGAGTAGCCCTAAACCAATTCTGCTGCACGCTGAGGCGGACGTCATCAAAACAGCGCTGAAAGTGACGGCCAAAACCGGCCAAGCCACCCACGTTTGCCACGTTTCCAGTCGGGCTGAGTTACTGCCAATTCTTGAGGCCAAAAAAGCCGGCTTGCCGGTTAGTTGCGGCATCACGCCCCACCATTTGTTTTTGAACGCCAGCGACGAAAAGCGTTTGGGTAATTATGGCATGATGAAGCCATCACTCAAACCCCAAGCTGACGTTGATTATCTGTGGTCAAACCTCGACCAAGTTGACGCCATCGAAAGCGATCATGCTCCGCACACGCGAAGCGAAAAAGACGAAGGCGCCTTTGGGGTGCCGGGGTTGGAAACAACCCTGCCGCTACTTTTGCAGGCTGAGCGTGAGGGTAAAATTAGCCGCGAAGCTATCATCGCTAAATGCTCCACCAACCCGCGTAAAATTATTGGCCTGAAGGCTGATCCGACCAGCCACGTCGAGGTCAGCGCCGGGGAGTTCGTCATCAAGAACGAGGATCTTAAAACCAAGTGCGGTTGGAGCCCCTTTGCCGGCCAAACGGCTTTCGGGCGGGTTCAAAAAGTGATTTTGCGCGGCCAAACGGTTTTTGAGAATGATGAAGTGATGGCTAAACCTGGCAGCGGCCGGATTTTATAAAGAATTCAGGCCCACGGTGTTCACCGTGGGCCCGAGGTTCGGACTTTCGTCAGGCTGTGGCTGAGGCTGGAGCGACCATCTCGATGAACGACTCGAAACTGACAATCATTCTGCCCATGGCCGTAGTTGGGCGTACCTCAAGAGCCAAACAGTCTACGACGAGGTCAAAATCAAAACCCGCTGGTGGTTTGACCACGACTCGTACGCTTCGGTCTTCGGTTGACATCATTTGGTGAATGATGTGGGGCAGTACCAGGCTGGCATCTCGCCAGCCTTGAACCCCAGCGAAATCGAGGACCTTTTTCAAAGCCTTTCCGACATCTTCGGCAACTGTGTCGGCGCCGTAGTGGCTGTAGACCCAAAGATCTTTCGGTTTACCGACAACATGAACTTGCGCTCGTTTCATCGACATGACCCCTCCAGGTCTAGGTTCCAGAAAAGTGGCTCATTTATATCACAATATTTTTATAATCGCAAGCTTAGGCTTGATCGAGCTTGATTTCACTAGCCAGCAACGGATTCCACATGGCTCCGGTGGCCGATTGGACCACATCGGCGCCGGCTGAGCGGTAATCGTTAAAATGATCAGCGTTCATGACGCCACCAACCCCAATAATTTCATAATCTAGACCCAGCTTTTGGCGTAAAGCGGCCAGGCGCTGGACCATATCCAACCCCGCCCAGCGAATACTAGCGCCGCAGACGCCGCTCTTCAAACGGTTCGGCCCAGGCAAGGCTTGTTCGCCGGCCTCATCAACCACCGGAGCGGCGATGGTGTTTATAACCGAGTAGGCCGAATAATAAGGCGAACTGTCCTTGATGATTCGCTCCAGCAAATCCTGCTGGTCGGGCGCAAAGTAGCCAAACTTGGCTACCAGAGGAACATTACCCACCAGCTCTTTGGTTCGGCGGCCGATTTCAATAACGGCCTCGGGCGTGTAGCAAATAACGCCTTCGTTAGCCACATTGGGGCAGGAGAGGTTTAGTTCGATCGCGCTTACTCCGGCATCGGCGGCCAGTTTAGCGGCGTTCGCAAAATCACCAAAATAATCAGCGCTCGATTGATCCCCCTCAATCGTGCCGCAAACGCTCATTAGTAATAGCTGTCCCGGGCCCTGGTAACTAATGGCTTTCTTCAAATCATCCACCCAATATTCCGGTCCGCGCGATGGGTTACCAAAGGAGTTGGTGATGGAAAATTCGTGAGCGGCCTTTTTGGTATCGGCTTTACCCAGTTGGGGCTGGGCGGCCTTTTCTAGCGTCAAATCACCATCCACATCCAAAAACAAAACATTGGGAAATTCATTGACACCGAAAGGCCGACTGCGTTGAGTTTTATAGACCAACACATCGTAGCCATGTTCAAAGGCTCGCTTAATATAATTGCTGTTCAGTAAGGGACCCGCTGGGATGCCAAAGCGCGAATGAATCGGCTGGCCCAAAAAACGATGGGCCGGATCGCCTTGGCTGGCCACGATCCCATCAACTTTGTCCCAAAAGGGACCTTGGTCAAAGTTATCGTCGTAGGTCTTGGCTGGATCGTAGATTGGTTGCTTGAGTTTAGCTGCCATGCTAGCTTAAAAGATAACACACGGGAGGCTTCTGTGAAATTTAGCGATAAATTAAATGCCTCGGCCAAAGCTCGTAATTCTCTAGCTTGCGTCGGCTTGGATCCAGACCATCGTAAATTACCCACCCAATTCAAGGGTCAAAAACTTTCGCAATTTATCTTTAACAAAGCCATTATCGATGCCACCGCCGATTTGGTCTTGGCCTACAAACCTCAGGCCGCTTTTTATGAGGCTCTGGGCGCCGATGGTGTGGCGGCGCTAAAAGCCACCTGCGATTATTTACGTACTCAACACCCCGATATTCCCATCATTCTTGATGCCAAACGCGGCGATATCGGCTCAACCAACGACGGCTACATTGAATACGTTTTTGATTACCTGGGGGTCGATGCTTTGACGCTGCACCCATATTTGGGCAAAGAATCGCTAACGGCCTTCTTGGCTCAAGATCAAAAGGGCCTGATCATTCTTTGTCGAACCTCCAACCCCGGCGCTGGCGAATTCCAAGACTTAACCATCGATGGCCGGCCGCTCTATCAAATTGTAGCCAAACACGTCGTAGATGACTGGAGCAAACAAGGCGACTGCCTGATGGTGGTTGGCGCCACCTATCCCAAAGAAATGGCCGAGATCCGAGCCATGGCGCCGGAGATGTGGTTTCTGGTGCCCGGTATCGGCGCTCAGGGCGGTGATTTAGAGGCCACGCTCAATAATGGCTTGCGTAAAGACAAAGCCGGACTAATCATTAGTTCGTCCCGCGGCATCATCTTTGCTAGCTCGGGAGCTGATTTTGCTAAAGCCGCACGCAGTGAAACCCAGAAATTACGCGATGATATTAATAAATTGAGGAGGTAGTATGGCGAAACCAAGTCAGCATGTACTGAATTTGAAACAAAAAGAGTTAGCGGACTTATATTTTGATAGCGACACCGTTAAATTCGGGGCCTTTAAACTAGCAGCTCATGAAGCTAATCCAGATTTGGAACTTTCGCCAATTTATTTACACTACCCCAAACCGGGGGAAGCTGGGACCGAGTTACTGCCAAGAATATACGTTTTGGCAGCCGGACTCTTTAGCGATCTAATCAGCGAAAAAGGTTTGGAATACGACCGAATGGCGGCAGTACCTAAGGGCGCTCAGCCGGTTGCTGAAGAGCTGGCCAAACTTGAGCCTGACGGGGAAAATAAGTTACTAGAGTTTGGTAAAGAAGAAGCCGACGGTCGAAGAGTCTTTGTTGGGCCAATCAAGGGCGATTACCAAAAAGGTCACGTTTTGATGGTAGTCGAGGATCATACTTCAGGTGGTTACAATAAATCGCTATTTAAAAATGCAGCCGAAAAAGCCGGTTTGGTAGTAAACGACATTCTAACAGTAGTTGATAGGCAGCAAGGAGCCATGGAATATTTGACGTCCCAGGGTGTCGGGTTTCATTCTATTTTCACACTCGATGAATTGCTTGATCACTACGTTGAGACCAAACGCATCGAGCTGGAAAAGGCCAAAATGGTCCGAGACTACATCAAACGAAATCAAATTCAAGTTGCCTAAATAAATTTCGTATCGCGCTTCAGCCGTAAGCGTTTTATACTAATCTCACTGCACGTTCACAACAGTTGGGAGTAAGCATGGCCATCGGCCTAGCAACACCAGAACGCGCCGAGGCCAAGCTGGCCAAAACGCCCGACATGCACGTTAACTGGATCAGCTCGATCCCGTTTCTGGCCCTCCACGGACTGGCTCTGTTTGGCGTCCTGATGTGGTGGGACAACCGCAAGGCCTGGGTGCTACTAGCGGTCTCGTTCTTCGTGCGGATGTTCTTCCTGACTGGCGGCTACCACCGCTACTTCTCGCACAAGAGCTACAAGCTGAACCGATTTTCGCAGTTCGTCTTCGCCTTCGCTGGGACCACGGCTGCCCAAAAAGGTCCGCTGTGGTGGGCGGCGCATCATCGCAATCACCACCGCTTCTCTGATGCCGATGGCGACGTCCATTCGCCCAAGCTGGGCTTTTGGTGGAGCCACGTCGGTTGGATCCTGTGCGATAAATACGGCGACACCGAATGGGATCGCATCCCGGATCTAGCCAAATACCCCGAGTTGGTCTGGGTCAACAAGTGGAACATGATCGGCCCGTGGGCGCTGGCCATCTTCAGCTTCCTCTACGCCGGCCTGCCCGGGCTGTTCATCGGCTTCTTTGCTTCGACCGTGCTGCTCTGGCATGGCACCTTCACCATCAATTCGCTGGCGCACGTTTGGGGCCGGCGCCGCTACGCCACCAGCGACACCAGTCGCAACAACTGGTTCCTGGCGCTCTTTACCGGCGGCGAAGGTTGGCACAACAACCATCACCACTACATGTATTCGGCCCGGCAGGGGTTCTATTGGTGGGAGTACGACACCACTTTCTACACCCTCTGGTTGCTGGCCAAGATCGGCATTGTGCGTGAATTGCGCGGAGTTCCGCGCGAAAAGCGCGAGAGCGATCTGATCAAACCGGCCTAATCTTAGCGCCCTGAGTTCAAATGAGCTCGGGGCGCTCGACCTTTCGACTTTGCTCCGTTTAAGCTCAAGGGTTTACAATAGAAGTATGAATGAGGTGAGCCATGCGGCTTAAATCGGTTGAAGATCTAGATGTCCGGGGCCGGGTGGTCTTGCTCAGAGCGGCTTTGAACGTCCCAATCGAAAAGCGCAAAGTCAAAGACACCCAGCGCCTGCGAGCCGCTCTGCCAACCATTCAATATTTAATTAAACACCAAGCCAAAGTCGTTTTAATTAGTCATTTGAGTAAGGAGGGGGAAAGTTTGGCTCCGGTTGCGCCAGTGCTGTCGCGCTTGCTCAAACGAGCCGTGGCTTTTGTGCCGGATTCAACCGGACCCGCAGTCGAGCAAACTATTGCCGATATGGAACCAGGTCATGTCATCATGCTCGAAAACTTGCGCCTGAAAAAGGGCGAGGAAGCCAATGATGCTAAGTTTGCTAAGTCCCTGGCAGCTTTAGGTGACGCTTATGTTGATGATGATTTTACCGTTATGCATCGCTCTCACGCTTCAGTCGTCGGTTTACCCAAACTGCTACCCGCGGCCGCTGGTTTTTTAGTCCAAAAGGAAGTCGAGGCTATCACTTCGGCTCTGGATAATCCCAAACGACCACTATTTGCCATCGTTGGTGGAGCCAAAATTTCAACTAAAATTCCCTTGATTGAAAACCTGCTCAAAAAAGTTGACGGCATGTTAATCGGCGGTGCTATGGCCAACACTTTCATTGCGGCCGACGGCGGGGAAGTCGGTAAGAGTCTCTATGAAAAGGACCAGATGCAGTTGACGCGTGATATTAGCGCCGAAGCCACGAAGCGCAAAGTCAGCCTAATTTTGCCAGTAGACGTGGTAGTAGCGAGCTCACTAGGACCGCGCGCTAAGGCTACCGTTAAAAACTTGGACGAAGTATCAACTGGCGACATCATTGCCGATATCGGTCCGGCCACTACAGCCAAAGCCACTCAAGCTATCAAGTCAGCCGGCACTATTATCTGGAATGGCCCGGTCGGTGTGGCTGAATTTAACCAGTTTGCCAAAAGTTCCAAAAAACTGGCCCGGGCTATTGCGGCAACTTCGGCCACCAGCATTATTGGCGGTGGCGATACGGCGGCATTCCTGGATAAAATTCATATGGCCGATGATTTTAGCTTTGTTTCCACTGGTGGTGGAGCTGGACTAGAATTAATGGCTGGTAATAAATTACCCGGCTTGGAGCCGCTAATCAAAAAGTAGGCTCTTCTTCCAGCCCATTTTTTGTGTAAGCTCTCTCTTCCTACTCCCATTACGATTACTAACTTAGTCGATACAAAAAAATGGGCTGGGTAGTTTATCTTTTGGTTCAAATTGAGCAGATTGCTCAGTCAATCTCTCCCATTACTTACATCTTCGCAATCTGCTATATGGATTTTAATGAGAAAATACACCGTTCGAGCCGAAAGACTGTTCGTCCTATTAGCGAGCGACGATAACTCGCGAGCCAGTCTTAAGGCCGAACGGTAAAAGACGCAGGGCAGATAGGATAGGAGGAGATAGGGTGGGAGCGGATGAAGCTGGGTGGGGAGAGAAATCATGAAATCTGACCACGAGTGATTGGGAAATTGATACTTCAGCCCAAAACGCTTATGATACAAACAATCGAGGTGATATGAAAAAACTGATTGTTGGCAATTGGAAGGAACACTTTAGCCCAGGGGCGGCTAGTACTTATTACCAAAAACTGGCCAAAATGGTCCATGCCGGCCAGGCCGAAGTCGTGCTGTGCCCACCCATGCTCGATGTTTACCCGGTGTCGCGTGAGCTCGATGACAAAAAATTCAAACTGGGCGCGCAAAATCTTTATTTCGAGGACAATGGCGCCTTCACCGGCGAAACCTCGGCCGCCATGCTCAAGGGCCTGGTCGATTATGCCATCATCGGCCACTCCGAGCGGCGTCAGGTTTTTGGCGAGGATAATTTATTGGTGGCCAAAAAAGTGGCGGCGGCCTTGCGCAATCGCATCCAACCAATTTTGTGCGTTGGCGAAACGTTGCTGGAACGTAGTGAGGAGCTAACCAGCCGGGTTGTCGTGGATCAGTTGACGGTCGGTTTGCACTTTGTCAGCAAAGAAGATTTAGATCAAGTCGTAGTGGCTTACGAACCGATTTGGGCAATTGGCACCGGTAATTTTGCCCGGCCGGACGATGTTATTCCGGTAGCCAGATTGATTCATCAAACCATCACTGAACTATTCGGCGAATCAGCCGCCCAAATTCGCTTGCTCTATGGCGGCAGCGTTGATGGTGATAATGCTGCGGCCTTTCTGAGCCTGGGGGAGGTCGATGGTTTGCTGGTGGGTGGGGCTAGCGTGAACGCTAGCAAATTTGCTCGGATCGTCGAAGCCGCCCAGCACTAATTCGCTACTCTCCATCTTCAATTATCCAGACAGCAGATTGCGAAGGATTAGGTAAGGGGAGAAATAAACTGAGCAATCTGCTCCAGATGATCTAAAAGATATACACCCTAGCCCATTTTTTTGTATCGACATAAGCACGAATGGTTATGGTAGTAGGAAATGAGAGCTTACATAAAAAATGGGCTAGGGAAAATGGCTTAGGTTGGTTGCCGTCTGAAAGTCTTGCAAATTTATTAGCATGAGCGCATCATGTTGGCGTTCTGGGTGGGTAGAACCATCGATGCATTCGCTTGAAAAGGGGTTCAATAATGACGACAGCCCAGCGGATCAACCTTTATCGGCAGCTGCAGCAGTGGAGTAGCGAAGATCAGCATTGGACAGCCAGCGAACTGCGAAAGGAGTTCAGCATCTCTAGGTTCCGCGCTCGCTGCTGGATCACGACCCTAGAGCTGCGCCTTCATATTCGGGCCGGGGATTGGCACGATCAAAAGGTCATCCGTGACATCAAGTACATGTCGAACGCCTATTGCCTGACCGCTCGAGGACGAAGATACGCCGCCAGACATACGGCCTATAAGCCAGCCTGAGGCCTGTGATCTGCCCAAACCGCTCGACCCGAACCCAACAGTTCGGGTCATTTCTTTATTCTTGAGCTTGGCAAAGCCCCAAGTCGCCAATTACAATTGAAGTCAGGTCTTAATTTATAAAAGAGGAGGTATTATGAGTTTGAATTTAAATAGCTTAATGATTTCTTCGGAAAACCCCGAAAAACTGGTCGAGTTTTACACCAAGGTACTAGGCAAACCTACCTGGGATATGAAGCCCTTTACGGGTTGGAGCGTCGGAAGCTGTGGCATCATGGTTGGGCCACATAGTGAGGTTCATGGTAAGAACGATACGCCCGGTCGGCTGATCTTTTTCTTTGAGACCACCGACGTCAAAGGTGAGTTTGACCGCATCAAAGGTTTGGGCGCCGAAGTGGTTAGTGAGCCCGCTCATCCCAGTGGGGACACCACCGATCAAAAGACCATGCTAGCTTGCTTGGCCGATCCCGATGGCAACTACTTTCAATTAGCCACACCCTGGGAAGAGCCCAAAGAGTAAAAAAGAAGAGGCTCCGACCGGGGAGGTCGGATAACCTCTCCTAGTCGGAGCCGTTCACGCCGCGACGGCGTGCTTGTCGTGTTCTCTCTTTAAACCCTTTGCGAGTTTGTGCACCAGCGCGGAGCGAATGACTCCGCAGTTAGTGTCGGTTTCTGCATCGAGTTGGTCCAAGTCATTGACGAGTCTGAAGAAGCGGTCGAGAGACGCCGCCGTTTCGTCGTCGGGATCGACACCACGGCGCCACATGTCTGTGCGCAGTTGAACTAGCTCCTCCATGCGGCGACGGGCATCCTTGGCCCGCCAGCGATAGAACGCAGCGGAGCACAGGAATGCGGAAGTTGAAGCGACTATTACGCCGATGACAGTAAATATGGGGTAAGTAAGCAAAGGAGGTCCTTTCAAGGAGTGAACAAGAACTAAACACCATTATACTACTAACACTTGAATAAGTCAATAGTTTTATAGGGTAGGGAACTGGTAAAATAGGGGAGTGCCAGATTTACTAACAGACCTAAACCCACCCCAACGCCAGGCCGTTCAAACAACGGAAGGCCCAGTTTTGATGTTGGCCGGGGCGGGGAGCGGCAAAACCAAGGCCCTGACCCACCGGATCGCCTATTTGGTGGCCGATTGTCACATCAGCCCGCTGAATATTTTGGCCGTGACTTTTACGAACAAAGCGGCCGGGGAGATGCGTAAGCGCGTGTTGGAGCTACTAGGCAAGCACCCCGATAATCGCAACTATCTGCCGTTTATGGGCACCTTTCATTCGATTTGCGTACGGATTCTGCGCCGAGAAGCCAAAGATCTGGGGCTCTCAGCCAGCTTCATCATCTACGACCAACAAGATGCGCTAGCTGCCACTAAAGCTGCCATGCGCAGCCTGGGCATTAGCGAAAAGCAGTTTGCACCGCCGATGATTGCCGGTTTGATTTCGAGTGCCAAAAACGAACTAATTGATGCGGCCGCCTACAAAGCCGTGGCCTACGGGCCGGCCCAAACCACGGCCGCACGCGTCTACACAGTTTATCAAAAGCTGTTGCGCGATGCCGGCGCGTTGGACTTTGACGATCTAATCTTTGAAGTCGTTAAGGCCTTTCGCCACAATTCCGAACTGCTCAAAAAATATCAGGATCAGTTCAAATACATCCTGATTGATGAGTATCAAGACACCAATCGGGCCCAATATATTTTTGCTAAGCTCCTAGCCGCGACCCACCGCAATATCTGCGTAGTGGGGGATGATTGGCAATCAATTTATTCTTGGCGGGGGGCCAACTTTCAAAACATTCTCGATTTCGAAAAAGATTATCCCGAAGCTGCCGTCATTAAACTCGAGCAGAATTATCGCTCGTCCAAAAACATTCTGGATGCAGCGCACGCCATCATTACCAAAAACCAACAACGTTCCCATAAAGAGCTTTGGACCGAAAACGATCGCGGCCACGGCGTAGTCATCGAGCAAGTTTACAACGAGGCTCAAGAGGGCGAGGCCATCGTGCTGCAGGTCAATCGGCTGATTATCGAAGAAAAGCGCGAGCTGGCCGATTTTGCGGTGCTTTATCGGACCAATGCTCAATCGCGTTCACTGGAGGAAGCTTTTTTACGCAACAACTTGCCCTACAAAATCGTCGGCGGTACTCGGTTCTACGAGCGCCGTGAGATCAAGGACGTCATGGGCTATTTGCGCTTCATTTATCAACCCGAGGATCTGATCAACTTCAACCGCATCGTTAATTTACCACCCAGGGGGTTGGGTGATAAAAGTTTGGAACGATTGATTGCTTTCAAGAATAGCAGCGGGCTACCTTTGCTCGAGGCCCTGGAAAGTGCTGATCAAATCACCGGGCTGACGCCAAGGGCGGTCCAAGCCTTCAAGCAATTTGCCTTGTTGATTCGGGGTTTGCAGGAGCCCAGTGAAGGCATGCTGACCAGCCAGTTTTTGGAGCTCGTCATCAAACGCAGTGGCTACCTGGAATGGCTGGACGATGGCACCATTCAAGCCGCGGAGCGGGTCGAAAACGTCAAAGAATTAATCAGTGTGGCTCAAACCTACGACGATATTGGCCTGGAAGGCTTTTTGGAAGAGATCGCGCTAATCTCGGATCTTGATAATTATTCTAGCGATACCAATGCCGTGACGTTGATGACGCTGCATGCCGCTAAAGGGCTGGAATTTCCCATCGTTTTCATGACCGGCATGGAAGAAAACGTTTTCCCCCATAGCCGCAGCCAAATTGATTTAGCCGAGCTGGAGGAGGAACGCCGGCTTTGCTACGTCGGCATGACGAGGGCTCGCGAGCGGCTTTATTTGATTCATGCCAATTCGCGCTTGCTTTATGGCAACACCAGCCACAACCCGCCGTCGCGCTTTTTGCTCGATATTCCACCGGAGCTGACTCGCTCCCAAACGGCCCAAGAAGTTGAAGTGCCTAAACTCGAACCAGTTCACAAATCCTTTCAGGCCGGCGATAAAATCCGCCACAACAAATTTGGTGAGGGCATCGTGGTCAGCGTCGATGGTGATGAGCTGACAGCCGCCTTTGCTCATTTGGGTGTCAAAAAACTAAGCCTGAGCTTCGCTCCGATTACCAAAGTCTAGATGCGCGACGTTATCCTCATCCCTGGCCTCGGCACCAACAACGAACGTCTCTACATCTGGCTTAGGCCACTCTGGCGATTGTACGGAGTGCGGCTGCATGTGTGCGAATTAGCCTGGGAGGATGGCGGAGATTTTGAACCCAAGTATCAAAAATTGCTGGCTGCGGCGGAGGGCTGCCGGAACCTGATTGGTGTAGTAGGTGCCAGTGCCGGGGCTAGTGCGACTATCATTCTAGCGGCCAGGAATCCAGAATTAACACAACGGATCGTCAGCATTTGTGGTGTACTGGACAGCAATTATCTCAACCCAGTTACCATGCAAAAGCGCAGTCCGGCCTTTCTAACGGCTGCCAAAATAGCCGATCAGTATCTAAGTGAAGATGAAAATTTAGCCAAAAAATTACTGACCATTAGGCCACTCAGCGATAATACCGTTGATCCAAGCGTTGCCACCGTCCCTGGCGCAGCTGATTTGCGGGTTAGAACCAGAGGGCATGCTTTTTCAATCGCCTATACTTTGACGTTCAAGATCGGGTTCATCAAAAAGTTTCTGTTGTCATAAAATGAGAAACCCGCCTACCGGCGAGGCGGATTCCTCGTGGTAAGCGGGTTAGGGGAGCTTGAGCTTGCCATCGTGCCACTCTTGCATGGCAGCGACGATGGCCTCCGCATCGTTCATGCCGGTCGGGCCGTAGCGCAAGAAAATTGCTCTGTCAATGACGACAGCCTTTTGCTCGTCTGTCAGCTTGCCGAACTCATCTAATAGTTCCTCGGCCGGGATGACGCCGAGTGCTCTTAAGGCCAGAGCTTTCTCTTCGGTTGAGCCGTAGAGCAGGGCGGCTAGCAGCTCGCGTTCTTGTGTCGTCAGGTCGTCATCGCTGGGCGCATCGGTCATGATCAGACCCAAGCCGGGACGAATGCCAGCACCCTGGTTTCGCCGATCCGCCGTGTTCTCGCCTGGAAGCCGATCAGTTGCAGGCCGTGAACCTCGAAAGGCTGGGCTCGACACAGGTCCTTTCTTTGGGAATCACTGAGGTCTTTCAGCCAAGTGTCTATGACCTCAGAAAGCTGCCTGGCATGAGAAACGGGGAAGTCCCATTCCGACATGTCATGAATGTCGACCCATTGGCGGCTATCGTCCGGCGCCTCATTACCTGCCGCCTCGGTCACCAGCACACCGAGTTCGCGGTCTATGGCGAACCGCAGTGGTGCAGTGCGAAATTGGTACTCCAAAATTGCCTGGATACGTTCACGACCTTCTTCGACAACGTCGGTACTGCCGCGCAATTTGATGAAGATGGCTTCGGCCACAGTGGCCTCCTTGTGCGAGTCGAATAGGGTATGCGACTAGGACCCGATTCTATCATAAACACGAGTTTTGTCAACAAATGAGAAACCCGCCTACCGCCGAGGCGGATTCCTCGTGGTAAGCGGGTTATTCAACGACCCGCAGATCTTTTGCGACGTTCCGACGGGTAAAACAGAGTGCTGGACTCCCAGCTACTTCCTCGGCCTTGGCTTCGAAGAAAAATTCCTCTGGTTGGGCTCTGAACTCAGAGATGATGGCAGAGGCAACCCTCGCCGACTGTGTCTTCTCATCGGATCGGGATGTTTTGGCTGGGTGCCACGTGCGTCCGTCATCAGGTTGACTGGTACGAGCCACAACTAAGACACTGATCTGATCATTGCAGTAGTAGAGCGGTGGCGCTGTACCTAGGTGCTTGTCGATGACACGTTCAATCTCTTCTGGGCCACGACCCTCGATGATTTCGACGGCTTCGGTTGCATCAGTCAACTTCATTCCCCTTGATCGAAATTGGACTTTGCGACTTGGCATTACTTTAGCATAATAGCCAGATGTAGTCAATTACCTACAATCAGATATTGACTAAAAGTATTGATTATCGTCAAAACATGTGGATAAGCGTTGACAGCCTGAGCGGTTTTGCTAGGATACTAACAGAAACAAAAAGGTGGAAACAAAAGCTCTTGGATTTAACTAAGAGGCTTGTCGATTTTAGGCAACACCAATCGGTCCCACCGGGGCCGGGTGCCGACAGCACCACGCATCTACGGTTTGGTCGGCATTCTCATCATTATCGTTACTTACGCAATCTTAGCCGGAAAACTACCCACCACGGGTCGCGCCTACGCCGACTCGGCCAAGGTGGTTAGCTACTTTGCGGATGGCCAAAAGCGCATCTTTACGACCGACGCTAGTACCGTGGGCGAAGTTTTGGCGCGAACAAATTCCAAACTGGGACCGCACGATCTGGTAGAGCCGGCTGCTAACACTCAAATTCCAACTGGCTTCTTTAATATCAACGTGTACCGAGCCCGACCAGTTTTAGTTCAAGACGGCACGACCGAAAAGATGGTTGATTCTCCGCATGGCAGTCCGCGCTTGATCACGGGGGATGCCGGGATTAACACCTACCCCGAGGACCAATTTAGCGATGCTTTCGTGACCAACTTCGTTGGCGATGGGACGGTGGGCGAAAAGGTCGTAGTCAAACGGGCCAAACCAGTGGTCTTGAGCGTTGACGGCGCCACTAGACAACTGCGGACCCAAGCCACTACGGTGGCTGGCTTATTGCAAGAAAAGCACATACCGATGGGGGAGCAAGATACGACCTCGGTGCCATTGAGCAATCAAATTGTGCCGGGCGAAAACATTACCATCACTCGGGTGACGGAAGTCGTTGTAACTAAACATGAGGATCTAGCTAATCATATTCAGACCGTTCGTGATGATTCGATGTACCAGGGCGAGAGCCGAGTGGTCGAAGCAGGTAGCGTTGGCGGCCGCGATGTGACCTATAAAATTAATTATCACGATGGCATTGAGGTTCAGCGCCAAGTTTTGAATGTGGCCAATCTGGTGAATCCCGTCAATCGAGTGATTCATGTCGGTACCAAGATTCGGGATGATGTTTGGTATCGTTTGCGGGTTTGTGAAACAGGTAATAATTATACCCGTAACAGCGGCAATGGTTATTATGGCGCCTACCAGTTCGATCTGGGTACCTGGCAATCAAACGGCGGCACCGGTTTGCCAAGCGACGCTGATCCCGCGACTCAAGATGCGATTGCCAAAGTCGTTCAGGCCCGCCGTGGCTGGTCGCCCTGGCCGGTCTGCTCCGTCAAGCTCGGGCTTATTTAAACCAGGTACTAACTTCTCCCCCCAGCCCATTTTTTGTGTAAGCTGACTCTTCATACTCCCATTACGACTACTAACTTAGTCGATACAAAAAAATGGGCTGGGGAGTTTATCTTTTGGATCAATAGGAGCAGGTTGTTCGCTTACTTTCTCCCACTACCAAACCCCTCACAACCTGCTAAATGGAGTAATTCAGACCTCAGCTAGAAGAGTGTATTTATTAAATCCAAACAGCAGATTGCGAAGAACTAAGTAAGGGGAGATATAGACTGAGCAATCTGCTCAAGATGATCTAGAAAAGAAACAAGCCCCACCAATTTTTTTGTATCGACGGCCATACAAAGTATTACAGGGGTAAGAAATAAGAGCTTACATAAAAAATTGGTGGGGAGAGAAGTTAGAATGCCTTCCCGAGTGAGGGAAATTTATTTGAGAAAAACTCTTTACAAACCGAACAAAAACCGAATATAATCAAAGTAACTTATCTAAGTTCGTACCAACAAAAGGGGATAGAGTGACCCAAGTTCTAGTTAAGGGCAGTGAGCCGGCCTGTCGGCGGATCATGCCAAAGCTCGGAACAGTCAGAGTGGCAGTCGACGTAGTTCGGCTGTTGCCTGGGGATGAGTTCTTAGTCCAAATTGCTGGGACCGCGGACCAGTTGGTTGCCAACTGTGATCAATTGCTAGTGGCGCCGGATGGTTACCGACTGAATGGTCTGCTGATTGAACACACCCGCGAACCTGGTCGCTACAGCCCGTACCACCGCTACTTGGGGCGAGTGATGATCAACCATTCGACCTACGACGTGCCGGCCGCCAGCTTCGTCACTGCTTAAGGGTGGTGACTAGGATCCGAGGGTAAGCTCTCGGATCCGAAAAGTCTTGATTATTTATTTGTAAAGTTGCACAATGGCTGGCATACCATTCGGTAGCATGGGGGTAAAAAGTGAAGAAGGGCTTTATCATCACTACCCGAACGTGCATCTTCGGTTTGGCCCTGGTTGGTGCTGGCTCGATCGCCAGTGCCATGCTCTTGAATGCGCTGGCGGCCTATGACTCAGGAAGGGGCTGATCAATGACGGCCTCGGGCTTCTATTACGACGGCGTGGAGTGGAGTGATGCGGGGGTTGATTCCAGCCAGGATCCGCGCGACGAGGGCGCCGAACGTCAAATCATCCAACTTTTCTCATCTCATCCTGCTGGCACCCTCATCCGCTATATATACAGCGGCCCGCAGGGCCCTGGTTTCTACGACGGTTCTGAACTACTGCTGAGTATGACAATGCGGCCTGTCGTTCACCTGATACAAGCCGGCGTTTTGGAGGCCAAACCGGACTGCCATTACCGTATGACCAAAGCAGCTCACAAGAGGGCGGTTCGTTCTAAGGCGCGATCGTGAGAGGCAAATTGGTGATGTCGGTAGCGGCACTGGCTGCGGTTATGACGGTCGGATTGGTTTTGGGACCAATCATCGATTTCTTCGATAACGATCAGCCGCGATTTCCGCGCTTACTCCACAAGTGAAGGGGGAAACATGAAGGTGGTCAAGTGGACAGTCGCAGGTACTGCATCAGCCCTGGCAATTTCGGCCATCTACGCCGTTGCCAGCTTCAAGCGCGTCATGGCGGTTCGATGATGGCACTGACCGAGGAATTGATCCAACAAACCGCGCTGGAGATCTTTTACATCCAACCGGGTGACGGTTGGCTGCAATGGTGTAAGCCTGACAGAGGCGGGATACTGGTCTTTGACGACCACTGTGTCTACGCGGCCGAGATCAGAGGCATCACCCCAGAGGTGCTTCGGGAACTGGTCATCAATGGGTTCCTAGAAGAAGGCGACGGTCTCTGTTTCCGCATGACTTGTGAGGGTCGTCGACTGATGCGCGAAGCCATCGCCGATAACCATCGGCAAAACCAACTCAGCCCAGAAGTCGCCTGAAAAGCGACCAACCGGCGGCTCTACGGAGCCGCCTTTAACTTATTAAAAGACCCTAAATAGGGTAGAGTAGGGGAGATGAAGCCGCCTCCCCTATCGTCAAATCACAACACCGAACTAGCTGTTCGCTTGGCCAATATTCACCCCAAAAAAAGTTTGGGTCAAAATTTTTTAATTGATGAACCGAGCCTGGATATGGTTGTGGCAGCTGCCACCATCAAAACCAGCGATACGATCCTAGAAATCGGGCCGGGGATTGGCTTTTTAACCTCTAAAATATGTGCCCTGGCCAAGGCCGTGACTTGCGTTGAGGCCGATCCCGATTTGGTCCAAATTCTGGGTCAACAACCGCCCGCTAATCTAACAATTGTCTCAGGAGACATCATGGTTTTTAATCTCCAGACGCTTCCAACTGATTATAAAGTGGTGGCGAACATCCCCTACTATTTAACCTCCAAATTACTACGGTTGTTATTAGAAAGCCCAAATCCACCGGCTGCTATGTCGATCTTGGTCCAAAAAGAAGTGGCCGAACGGATCGTGGCCAGTCCCGGGCAAATGTCGATCCTAGCTTTGAGTGTTCAATATTACGCTTATGCTAAAATGGTGGGGGTGATTGAGAGGCACAAGTTTTGGCCGGCTCCCAAAGTTGATTCGGCCGTACTGAGCTTAAATCGCCGCCCGCAACAGGCTTTCCCGGCTGAACCAACTCGCCTCTTTCGTTTGATAAAAGCCGGTTTTGGTGAGCGCCGCAAACAACTCAAAAACGCCCTGGCCGGAGGACTAAACGCCGATTCTAGCGTCATCCTGGCTGTTTTACGTCAGGCCAAAGTTAGCCCAACTCAGCGGGCCCAAGAATTAGCTCTGGCCGATTGGCACCGGCTCTACCAAGCCGCCACCGCCCACAACCTCGTATGAATTTCTTGAATAAATTTTTCATCGCCTTGTTTGCTGTCAGCTTGTCTGGTGCCATCATGGCCTTTTGCCTTGATTCAACCATTTTGAAGGCTGATTTTGTGGCCGCTCAAGCCGATAAATCGGGGGTTTATGACACTCTGGCCCAGCAACTACCCAAAGCCATCGCCGATAATCAGAGCGACCCCACTTTGCAAGCCGCCTTAACTAAGGTTGTAACGGCCCAATATCTGCGCACCAATATTGATCAGTATTTGCATGCACTGGAGCAGACCTATCGCCAGGGTGGAACGGTGCCAACCTTGGATCTATCCGGCATCGTGCTGCAAGTCGAATCTTTGGGAGTTCACCTTTCAGCCGAACAAGCCGCTAGCCTGAGTCAGAAGCTAATGATCCAACCTGGTGCTCAACAAGATTCGACCAACGGTTCTAGCTCCAACCAAACGCCAGCTTCAACTGCCTCCAGTCGCAATCCCACCGTCAGTCCCTGGCTTAGCCGCGTCGCCCAGAGCAAATGGCTGCTGGCGCTGGCTAGCCTGGTGCTGGCAGCTCTAGTCGTTTTAACAGCTACTCACAACCGCTGGCGCTCACTGGGCCGCGGCTGTATCTACTCCCTAGCTTGGCTGGGCGCTTATTACTTTCTGCTTAGAATGATACCCAACCTAGCCTCGCATCAGCTGGCCAAGGCTGGCAGCGGCAACCCGCTGACAACTTCGGTCAATAATCTGGTGGCTCTATCGGCCGCCGGTGTAGCTCAGCGCTTACTATTTACCATGATCGGATTGGCGGCTGTTGGCGCCCTGCTCTTTGCCGCTAGCTTGCTGCCTAAATGGGGCGGCCATGTTCATAAAGGCGAAAAGGAAGGGGGCGAAAAACGCACGCCCCTACCTAGCCTAGTTCGCAAAAAAGACTAGGTCGAATGACCCCAGTCGATGTAGATGTTCCTCGGCGAGCCACTGGTACCGCAAAACGGTAACCAACTTACATGGTGAGCGTAAGACCCCCAATGCCACCCAGGCTTAAATAGATCGACTTCCCAGTAGGGGTCGTCGACAACACTGCCATCAACACCGTTCATATAGGCTCGATTATTACTGTTAAAACCGCTCTGCTGAATAATCGACCAGTTGCCCGAGCGATCAATAACGTAGCCGTTACTGTAGGTCTTAATCTTATCGGCTTTATAAGCGACTGCGATATTCATATCTGGGTCATATTTTCGAACCGTAAAGTGGACATATATTAGTGGCCCATAAGTTGGGTCATTAACTCGAGTTTTACAGCCCGTAACTGTGGCCGGACCGGCCGCAAAGGTTTTGTAGGCCACGTAGCCGCCAATGACCACACCAGCCACAATGATAGCGATCAGCTGCCCCTTATTGAAGTTTAAGCGCTTGGTAAGATTTAACCCGTTCGATTTGGTTTTAGTTTTTGGCATAAGGTAAATAACCTCCTTATTTCTGGATTATCGAATTACAGGTTCCCGGGTCCAGGAGTTACGTCCATCCAATTCGTTGATGTCGAACAACCTTTGGTAACAGTGCTGTAATTGGCCCATTTGACTTGCCACTTGTTGTTGTAGAGCCGGTAGACTTGGCCAAAGTACAATGGTCCGTAGGGGGTTTGCAGTGGCCCCATGCCATAGAAGTAGCTATTTGAATTACCACAAAGAAACGTGTTTGACTTGGGCCACCCATCGCTTGTTAGCGACTTCAAGTAGTCGGATGTTTTATTGAACCCCGTAGAAAAATTCCAATTGCCTGTTTGCCAGTAGTGAGGATCAGAATTTTTCATGTTAAGAGCTGGTGTGGCTGCCCCATAAGGAGTGGCCGAAACTGTGTTAATAACCCATGTGCTAATAGTTGTCACACCGCCTCCGCCAGCGCCACCAGATATGGTTTGCCTTAGATTTGACGGTGGTACTGTGGCGGCAAAAGTTTGATAAGCCACAAAGCCGCCGATAGCCACACCGGCTGCAATGATAGCGGCCAGCTGGCTCTTACTAAAGTTTAACTTTCGCGCGAGATTGAATCCGTTTGGTTTGGTTTTAGTTTTTGGCATAATGTTTCTTTTAATTCTTATGCTTTATTATGACTCCAGATTTCGTAATGTCAAGCAAAGCGCAAGCAGTTTGATAGAATAATAAGGTGAAAGTCCTAGCCCAGATTCGGCGATTTACGGTTCTAATAGCTTTGGCCTTGTTGGTTACGTCGATCTTGCCTCACGGGACTTCGAGTGCGGCTAGCTTTAACTTCAACGCTCATATTACTTACCGGGTGGAGAATGCAACTACCACGGCCGTAACGGAAACTTACACCGTTACCAACCAAACGGCTCGGGAATTTTTAACTCAAGTCAAACTAACCACACCGGTCGATACTATCTCCGGCCTCGAGGCTCACTATAGCGATGGCGGCAATATCCCTTTAACCAGTGCAGCTAGCCAAAGTAACCAGAGCGGAGTGCCTTACAATTACCAGCAACTGACGCTGGCCTTCCCTCGCCAGAACTTTGGCTCCGGCAAAACTTGGACTTTTGTGGTGAGTTATTCTGCCACAGGTTTAATCGAAAGCCATGGTGGTGCTCATACCGTCTTTGTCCCGGCCATTGCCCAAGATGCTAGTATTGGCGCCTACACTGCCAGAGTCGACGTGCCACAGGACTTCGGCGCCCCCCACTTTCGCGGTGCTCAACCGGCGGCCTCAGGAGCCTCGCCGGGCCGACTCTACTTCGACTTTAACCAATCAACGCTTTCCAACCAGTCGCTAGCGCTTAGTTTTGGCAATGCCACGATCTATCAGGCCAACTTTAACTTCCCCCTTCATAATGATTCTAGACTGGCCAAAACCATGACCATTACCTTGCCACCCAACCTCAATAATCAACACATCACAATTGAATCGCTTGATCCTAAGCCCGCTGGTACCCGATTGGATACCGATGGCAACATTTTGGCTGACTACCGCGTGCCGGCCCGCACCCATTTGGTTGTCAAAACGCTTGTGACGGGAGAGGTCAAATACCTAGATTACAACTTAGCGGCTTCCGGGAAGCAGAGCGATATCCCATCGGATTTGGTCAAAACTTATACTGCGGGTACCAAGTATTGGCAAACCGATGGCAGTGTGGCGGCCGCAGCAAAACAAATAAACCAACCTAATGCGCCGGTCATCGACAACGTTCGGGCCTCTTACCAATATGTGGTTGATCACTTAACTTATAACCCCGACAAGATTAAATTCAACATTCGCCAAGGTGCAGCCAAAGCTTTAGCCAATCCGACTAATGCGGTTTGTCTGGAATATTCGGATCTGTTGGTGGCGCTGCTTAGAGCCCAAGGCATTCCGGCTCGGATGCCAGTTGGCTATGGTTACAGCGGCAATTTAAAGGCTTCCGATAGCGTAGTCGATTCTTTGCATTCGTGGGTCGAGGCTTACGTGCCGGGCATTGGCTGGATGACGCTGGATCCAACGTGGGGCGAAAAGTTTGATCTATTTGGTCAAAGCGATCTGGATCATTTTGCCTTTGCCGTTTGGGGTGGGAACGATCAACTGCCAGTACCGGTGATGGCCGGCGGCCAGGATACTGGCTATCAATACGAACAAACCACCCTGACCTACGCCGAAGCGGCTCCACAAACGCTGGCAACCGTTTCGCTTCACCTCAGTCGCTATAGCATTTTGCCATTTATTAATCTGGAACGGATCAGTGTGAGTAATGCCAGCCAGCAGGTCATCTCGGCCAATAGCGTTAGTGTTGGAAATCATAAAGTCGGTTTCGGTAACTTGGCACCCGGTCAAACCATTCGACGTTTTCGTTTTGACCTAGGTCACGATCAAAGCCAAACTGCCCAACTAACGGGCAGCTCTGGTGCTGTCAGTTTGGTCATGGCCCAGGCAACGGTTTCGGTTGTCCACTGGCCGCTCGGCCTCATCACCCTTGGCGCCGTACTTGGTTTGGCTTATCTTATTATGGTAAGATTACGGCCGCACCGACTCCCCGGAATTAAGCGACAAGATCATGACTAAGTACTACATTACAACCACCATTTTTTATATCAACGACAAGCCGCACATCGGTCATGCCTACGATACCATTGCAGCCGATGTCTTGGCCCGCTACTGGCGCGCTAAATTAGGTAAAGACAAGGTTTGGTTCTTAACTGGCACCGACGAAAACTCCAAAAAAACCGTCGAATCGGCCAAAGAGGTTGGCCAAGAGATCGAAGCCTACACCAACACCATGGCCAAACAGTGGCAGAGCACCTGGGATGCTCTAGGGATTAGCTACAATCGCTTCATCCGGACTTCGGAGCCGGACCACGAGGCAGCCGTGCGCGATGTGGTAACCAAGATTCACACCGCCGGCGATATAACCAAAGGCATCTATGAGGGGTTGTACTGCTACAAATGTGAAATGTTTTACAAAGAAGACGAATTGATCGAGGGGCTCTGCCCGGTTCACAAAACCCCGCCGGAATTCATCAAGGAGGAAAACTACTTCTTCAAATTGTCGAAATATCAAGACGCGCTCAAAAAACACATCGATCAGCACCCGGATTTCATCCAACCTGAAAGCCGGCGCAACGAGGTGCTGGCCTTTATCGATCGCGGTCTGGAAGACATCAGCATCAGCCGGGCCAATCAAACCCTTGGTATCAAGCTGCCGTTTGATCCCTCGCAAGTCGTTTACGTTTGGGTTGATGCTCTAATTAACTATCTAACTGGCGTCGGCTATCCCAAAGCGGATTACAAAGATTGGTGGCCGGCGGATCTGCATGTTATCGGCAAAGACATTATCAAGTTTCATTGCATCATTTGGCCAGCCATGCTTTTAAGTGCTGGGTTGGAATTGCCCAAACGGGTGGTGGCACATGGCTTCTTTACCGTCGATGGCGAAAAAATTTCCAAATCACTTGGTAATGGCATTAACCCACTGGATATTTCCGAAACTTACGGGGTCGATGCTTTACGCTACTATTTGCTCTCAGAATTCCCCTTTGGTGCCGACGGCAACTTTAGCCAAGACCGCCTGTCCAAAGTTTACCAGAGTAATTTGGCTAACGAGCTCGGAAACCTAGTTCAACGGGTGGCCAAAATGGCAGTGCAATATTTAGACGGCCAGATTGGCGCCAACCCACCCCACACCCATGACGTCAAAGATATTGAAGATTCGATTGAAAACTATCATTTTGAGGCGGCATTGAAAGACATTTGGGTCAAAATCCGCGGGCTCAACCAGATGGTTGACGAGGAAAAACCTTGGGTGCTGGCAAAAACCGATAAAGACCAGCTGGAAAAAGTCTTAAAGCATATCATCTCTGATCTGCTTCAAATCACTGGCTTGCTAGCACCGTTTTTGCCAACCACGGCCGAAAAAATCCAAAAAACTCTTGGTGGCTCAACTGTTGATACCTCGGTTGGGATTCTCTTCCCCAAAGTGGAATCAAATGCCTGAAAACGTATTATCAGCGTCAGTGTGGTGGGTTCGGGGGTCAACCCCAAGTTCAGAAACAGGCACACAGTATGCAGGGCACTTTAGAGCCGGTCAATTGACTATACAGCCTAACAGCATCATTCAGCTGTCTGATGATGGCAAGCTCCTGTTTGAGTTGAAAGCTAGAGAAATCACTATTAGTCCCAATTCTGTTACCTCGGGGTTTACCTTTCGTACTCCCAGCGATAACTTCGTAGTCTCTTTGACTGACCCAAAATACTTAGGCGGTGGAGGCAAAAACGCAGGTGGATTTGGCTTTGAATACAGAAAATGGAAGAAAGCTCTTAAGAGAACTGGTGTTAAATATAAGTGGTGGAATTTTAACCTTAACTAACATGCTCATCGACACCCACGCCCATATTCACCAGGACGTCTATGATAGTGATCGCGACGAGGTCATGGCCAGGGCAGTCGAGGCCGGCGTGACTAAAATCATCGCTATTGGTGTAGACGATAATGACAGTAAACTAGCTATCGACCTAGCAAATAGTCATGACAGCGTTTGGGCCACGGTCGGCTTGCATCCGCATGATGCCAAACTCAGCCAAAAAACCCTTGAAGCTATTAAAGACCTGGCCACCAACCCCAAAGTCGTAGCCATTGGCGAATGTGGGTTGGATTATTACTATGAACACTCACCTAAAAGGGATCAAATAAAGGCTTTTCAGGCCCAGATCGACATTGCTCAGGCTGTGGATAAACCCCTAGTTTTTCATGTCCGCGAGGCCTTTGACGACTTTTTCCGGGTGCTGGAGAACTATAAAGGTGTTCGCGGTGTGGTGCACTGTTTTACAGGAGACGAGGCGACGTTGAATAAAGTTTTGGACCAGGGTTTTTACGTAGGTTATAACGGTATTATGACCTTTACTAAATACCAATATCAGTTGGCCGCAGCCAAAGCCTGCCCGCTTGATCGAATGTTGTTAGAAACCGACTGTCCTTATCTAACCCCGGCACCCCACCGCGGTCAGTGCAACGAGCCAGCCCACACCAAAATCATCGCCGAGTTCCTAGCCAACTTGCGCGGGGAGTCGGCCGAAGAGCTATCAGTCGCTACCACCAAGAATGCTGAAGCATTATTCGGTTTGCTATGATGGTTGCATGATATATGAAATCCCAGGTGAAAATTCATTTGAAATAAATACAATCATCCTAGACCTAAACGGCACTTTGACTGTCGGGGGGAAAATTCCCGAGGGCGTAATGGAGCGGCTTGCCAAACTGAAAGACCAAGGATTTAAACTGATCTTTTTTACTGGTAATACACGTGGTGATGCAGATGATGTTGCTAGGGACTTGGGTATTGATTGGAGCTTAGCCAAGGACGGAATTGAAAAAAGTCACCAGGCTGCTAAGTTGGATCCAAAAGCATGTGCCGCAATTGGCAATGGCTTAATCGACCTGGAGCTAATGAAGATCGTAAAACTTCGAATCGTGACCCTACAAGCCGAGGGAGTACATGTTCAAACACTATTGAGCTCAGATATTGTTGTACCGACAATAAATGACGCCCTTGATTTATTTATTGATCAACAGAGACTCATTGCTACACTACGCAAGTAGACCATCTTAGACTTTCATTGTATAATTTGCGCCTATGAAAGCTGAAAAGAGGGTTTATTTAGATTATGCGGCAGCCACGCCGCTCGACCCAGCCGTCAAAGCGTCTATGGAGCCGTATTTGGCTGGTGAGTTTGCTAATCCCTCAAGCCTATATGCCGAAGGGCGGGCGGCTAAGTTAGCATTGGAGGCTGCCCGCAAGCAGGTGGCCATGGTTTTGGGCGCCAAACCGAGCGAAATTATCTTTACCGCCGGTGGGACCGAGGCAGTCAACTTTGCCATTCAGGGCGTCAGCAAAAGTTATCCACAGGGTAGAGTGCTGGCGCTGGCGACTGAGCATCAGGCCGTTTTGGCCATTATTGAAAAACTGGGTGATAGGGGTGGGTTGATTCCAGTTAAAAAGAACGGCCGGATCAACCGCGACCAGCTGGAAAAGCTAATAGCTGATAATGTTGTCTTGCTCTGTATCGGTTTGGCGAATAGCGAGCTAGGCACCATTCAACCAATGGCCGAAATTGCTCAACTAATCGCTAGCACTGGCGCCGACCGCAAAAAACGCGGCATTGATCTGCCGATTTATTTATTTAGCGACGGCGCCCAAGCCACCGGTCACCTCAGCCTGCAAGTCAGCCGGCTGGGCGTGGACTTGATGGCTCTAAACGGCGCCAAGATTTATGGACCAAAGGGTGCAGGCGCGCTTTACGTTCGCACTGGCACCAAATTAGAGCCACTGATCTACGGCGGTGGGCAGGAGAAGGGACTGCGCAGCGGTAGTGAATCGCTGGTGCAGTCGACGGGTTTTGCCACGGCCTTGGAATTGGCCGAACAGCGCCGGCAGGCAGACGAGCGGCGCTACGGTGAGCTGAACCGATTCTTAAAATCAGAACTGACGAAAATACCGGGGCTCACAATCAACAATCCCCAACACAGCCTGCCTAGCATTATTAATTTTCGTATTGATAAGCAAAACGGTGAGGATTTGGTTTACAAGCTCGATGCGGCTGGTTTTGCCGTGGCCACCGGCGCCGCCTGCGGGGCTTCGAACAATCAGCCCTCACATGTGCTGTTAGCGATTGGCTTAACTCTAGATCAAGCCAATTCGTCATTGCGCTTGACGTTAGGGCGATCGACGACTCAAACCGAATTAGATCAGTTTATACAAACCTTAAGGAGCCTGATCAAAGCCTAAAGATTGGTACAATAGGTGGTATGAAAAGGGCAGTGGTGTGGTTGATAGTTGTGGCGGTCGGCTTAGGCGGACTGGTTATCGGGTTAGTCTTCGGCATAGGCTACTTTTTGGCGCCCCAGAGTCAACTGGCTCATGCCGATGCCATCGTGGCTATTAGCGGCGGCGAAACCGACGCTCGGGCTAGAGAAGCCATCAAGCTCTATCGCGACCAATATGCCCCGACGCTAATATTTTCTGGCGCGGCTCAAGATTCAAGCGGCCCTTCCAACGCCCGAGCTATGGAGCGATTGGCCATTGAGGCCGGCATTGAACCCGATGCCATCATTATCGACGAGGCCTCATCCAACACAGCTCAGAATGCCGAGGCGGTGGCTTCGATTGCTCACAACCACGCCATCCATAGCATCATTTTGGTGACGTCGCCCTATCACCAACGTCGAGCAGCCATTAGCTTTTCACGGGCGCTGGGACCGGACGTCAAAATTATCAATCACTCGGCGCCCGATCAATCCTGGCGGCGGTCGCGCTGGTGGGCCAACCCCTATGCTTACGGTCTAACGCTGTCTGAATTGCAAAAAACCGTCTTTTTGATGGTGACCGGGAGTAAGTAGTATGACGCTAGCGGGTTGGTTAATCGATCTAGCCATCGTCGCCGGCCTGATTCGAGCCATTATGCGCGGCGCCGAAACTGGGCTGGTGCGGGTGCTATTTGATGTGGGCGGACTGTTGCTTGCAACTTTGGCCGGGCTTGTGGCCTATCAACATTTGAGTTCTTGGCTGGCCCATCACATTGGCTTGCCACCAACCATCACCCCGATTTTGGCTTTCGTTCTAGCCTGGACATTGGTCGAAGGTCTTTACTTGGCCCTTTGGAAGTTTTGGCCGCTCCGGCACCAGCGCTCATCATTGGGAATGAGCATTTCTAAAGCCGCCGCCGCCACTTTGAGCGCCCTATCATATTTGGTGCTAGTGGCTCTAACCCTGATTGTTTTGGTTGGTCTACCGCTGCCAGCCGGTCTGAAGAATGCTCTAGCCGCTAGCCGCATCAGCTCAACTATGCTTGCTTCGACCAATCAATTGCAGTCCGAGGTTAACCACTTTATCAACCAAAATCTCTCGACTTTCAACTTTGTCACGGTTGAACCTAAAACCGACAATGAATCGATTGCTCTTGGGTTCAAAGTCACCAATGGCACTGTTCGCCCGGACCTAGAGAATCGCATGCTGGAACTGGTCAATCAAGAACGAACCAGCCAAGGATTAGCCCCACTTACAATCAACGTAAAGGCTCAGCAGGTGGCTCGCGATCACAGCCGCGATATGTTTGCTCGTGGCTACTTTTCGCACATTACGCCCGAGGGCTTGGATCCTTTTGAGCGCATGCACCAAGGTGGCGTAACTTTTTTGGCAGCGGGCGAAAACCTAGCTCTTGCCCCAACCCTTCCTCTCGCTCACCAGGGTCTGATGAATTCACCGGGTCATCGCGCCAATATTTTGGATTCGGATTACGCGAGCGTTGGCATCGGCATAATTGATGGGGGGCGCTACGGCTTGATGATTACCCAAGATTTTACGGATTAAGCCCAGCCAGCGTATAGTAAGACTAATAAAGGAGGCTTTTGTGGCAGACGAAAATCAACCCAAATCGGAGTATAAAAAGGGTTATGGCAAACGGCCGCTATGGCAGTGGATTCTAATCTATGTCATCATCGGCGGCGTCATTTACGCTGGCGTGGCCTACTACTACGTCCATAATCACAACAACAACTCAAGTACCACCACTAATTCGCCCTATTAAAGAGCAACGCCCCCGACCGAAGTCGAGGGCTGTTTCACTTGATCCGCTGATCGCAGATAAAGCGCAATTGTTGTGGCGCCAGAGGGCCGTTCATTTGATCCAGAGGGAACATCACCCTCCAGGTCTTCTTGATTTCCCGGAGGCCGGCTTCGATTTGGCATGTCGGGTAGCCATTAACCGGCCGGTAGTTGGGCACACCCACTTTGGCTTTGTGATTTAGGGTGTCGACCCAAATGACTTCGAAATGTTGGTCGATAAGCTCTGCCCTGGCTCGTTTGTCTTCCTTTTTGGCTTGATCTTGATAGTAGACGTGGCCAGCCATGGTCAACATTGCCCCGCCTAGTACGACGAACATCAAGACAGCTACCAAGAAAGTCGCCAAAAGATCCGTCTTGTTACGCAAGTGAAATCCTAGAAGAATCATGACGACAATTACCATGCAGAGCACTACTAGAAGGCTGTCCCAGTCGAAGTGGTAGTGCCAGAGTATCATCTGGTCTCCTCACTCAGTTCAAGGTGCGAGATGGCATAATTATAGGAGTAATTTGAAATTAGTCAATAAACGAAACGCCCCGCCGGGCGCCTCGATTTAACGAGGTCCCTTGCGGGGTTTAGCTTCTCCCGGTACCCCATGGATAGGGAGGAATTCGGTCGTAGCACTGCGGGTAGATGTAGGCGAAGTCATCCGAACGCTGAATTTGCATGGCCGCACCACTGGGGTCCACCACCAAATAAGCGTCATAGTGGGTCATGTCGACGAACTCATACCCAAGCTTTACGGGAAAGTGCGGACACTTGGCGCTCAGTTTGAGTACCAAGTATTGGGTCTTTGATGCCACAACCTCTACCCCGACGTGCTCTAGGTGATGTACCAGTTCGGTCCTTGCTCGCTCCCTGATCCGCGTTGGGTTGAATGCGTCGTCGAACTTTTTCGCATCAATCAAGAACGCCACGTTTAGGGCAATGGCAATAACGCTAAGACCAGCGACTATCAAGAAGAGCCAGTCTATCCAAAGCCAGCTTCTAGTCTTGGGGCTGTGATTTTGGGTCGATTCCATCGATGCCTCATTTGTCGGGGTGCGGAAAAACTTATGTGATTCTAGTATAAATATTGACATTTGTCAATAACACTTCATAGACTAAAGAACCCTTTTCTTATATAATACTCCTTATGAAAACGGTTTATGTTGGTTTGAGTGGGGGAGTCGATAGCTCGGTCACAGCTGCGCTTTTGAAGCAGCAAAGTTACCGGGTGGTTGGCGTATATATGAAAAACTGGACCCAGGATGTGGCCGGGAACATTTGCCCGTGGCAGCAAGACCTAGCTGACGCCCGAGCGGTGGCGGCCAAGCTTGATATTGCGTTCAAGGTGTTTGATTTTCAGGACCAATACAAGCATTTGGTGGTCGATTACATGATTGCAGAATACCAGGCCGGCCGCACGCCCAACCCTGACATTATGTGTAACCAGGAGGTCAAGTTCGCCTTGTTTTTAAAGGCAGCTTTAGCTGACGGCGCCGATTTGATTGCGACGGGGCATTATGCCCGAATCAAGGATGGTCAGTTGCTCAAAGGCCTTGATCCGGGCAAGGACCAAAGCTACTTCCTCTGCCGTATGCCAGCCGAGTCGCTGGGTAAGGTTTTGATGCCGATTGGGGAGTATCACAAGGCCGAGGTTCGTAAATTAGCAGCTAAATTTGGGCTCCCAACAGCCAAAAAGCCCGACTCGCAAGGCATCTGTTTTGTGGGGGAGATTGGTGTTAAAGATTTTTTGAGCCAGTACGTCCAAGCTGAGCCTGGCCCCATTAAGCTACTCGACGGCACGAAAATTGGCCAACACGAGGGCGCCATTTTCTACACCTTGGGTCAACGCAAAGGTTTGGGTGTGGGTGGTGGCAAGCCATATTATGTCACCAGTAAAGATATGACGACCAACACCGTTTATGTGACCGATGAACCGCGTGGCATGGAACTATTTAGTGATGAATTCGAGATTGAGAATCCACACCTATTTGATGATATTGAAACTGGTAAACGGTATCAGGTGCTGACGCGGCATATGGGCAACTTGATTGACTGCACCATCTCAAAGTCGGGTGGAATTTACGTCATCAAAATGGATCGCAGTGAGCGGGCCGTTACACCTGGACAATCGGCCGTAATCTACGATGGCGACCGCGTAGTTGGTAGCGGCATCATCTCCAGTGCTAAACCGGCATTGGCCACTCATAACAGGTAGGCTACAATTAGACCAATGAACGCTTCCGAAATTCGCCAGAAATACTTAGATTTCTTTAAAGCCAAAGACCACACGATTATTCCGCGGGCTAACTTGGTGCCGCAAGACGACCCGACTACGCTCTTTACTGGCAGCGGCATGCAGCCACTGCTGCCGTATTTGTTGGGGCAGAAACATCCGTCCGGCACCCGTTTGGTCAATTCACAAACATGCTTTCGTGCTGAAGACATCGACGAAGTCGGCGACAATCGCCACACCACCTTTTTTGAGATGCTTGGCAACTGGAGCTTGGGTGAGTACTTTAAAGCCGAGCAGCTGCCCTGGCTGTTTGAGTTTTTGACTGATGTGGTTGGACTTGATCCAACAAAACTCTACGTCACGGCTTTAATTGGTGATGATACATACAAAATCCCACGCGATACCGAATCCGTGGAGACTTGGACCAAACTTTTCAAAGACAAAGGCATCGACCCGAAGGTGGCCGAAATGGGTTCCGAAGCGGACAGCTACAATCGCGGAATCAAGCCAGACGAACGCATATTTCTCTATGACGTAAAGAAGAACTGGTGGAATCGGGGCGAAAAAGGCCCGCGAACTACCCCCGTGGGGGATCCTTGTGGCCCTAGTGCCGAGGTTTTCTACTTGTTTGACGGTATCGAACACGACGCCAAGTGGGGCATGCATTGCCATCCCAATTGCGATTGCGGCCGTTTCTTGGAGATCGCTAACTCGGTCTTTATGCAGTATGTCAAAACTAAGGATGACGGTTTAGTCGATCTGCCACACAAGAACGTTGATTTTGGTGGCGGACTAGAGCGGATTGCGGCGGCGGCGCTAGATAATTCGGATGTCTTTAAGATCAGCCTGATGTGGCCGATTATCGAGAAGCTGGAGCAAATTAGCGGCAAGAAGTATCAAGATCACGTAGAAGCCAAACGCATCATAGCCGACCATATGCGCAGTGCGGTCTTTATGGCTTGCGACGGCGTCATGCCGAGTAACACCGGTCAGGGCTATGTGCTGAGGCGGTTACTGCGCCGGGCCATTCGCCGCGGCCACGAACTAGGCATTGAGCAGGGCCTGATCCGCGAGGTAGCACCGGTGGTGGCTAATCTTTATCGCGACGCCTACCCCGAAGTAATTAAGCATGAAGACAAAGTTATCCGAATTCTGGAGCACGAAGAAAAAGTCTTCCGCCAAACGCTAAGAAAAGGATTACGAGAGTTTGATAAACTGAGGCTCGAATTCTTGCATTATGGATCCGAGAAGGATGGGAGCGAAGTGGAGGGTCCGTTGCTCTTAACGGGGGAGCTAATATTTAAGCTTTTTGACACCTATGGATTCCCACCCGAACTGTCAGCTGAAGAGGCAGGGAAAAGGGACATTCAACTTGCAGATGACTGGCGCGAAAACTTTGATCAGTTGATGACCGAACAGCGCGAGCGGTCGCGCACCGCCACCAAGGGTGTGTTCAAGGGTGGGTTAACCGACCAATCTGATAAAACCATCAAATACCACACTGCCACCCACATGCTGTACAAGGCTTTGCGAACAGTTTTGGGTGATGATGTGGAGCAGCGAGGGAGTAACATCACGCCCGAGCGGACGCGTTTTGACTTTAGCCACCACGGTAAAGTCACGCCCGAGCAACAGCGCGAGGTCGAAAAGATCGTTAATGACGCTATCAAAGCTGACCTGCCGGTGACGTTCAAGGAGATGCCAACCAAAGAAGCTCTGGATATGGGAGCTCGCGGGCACTTTGGCGAAAAGTACGGTGACACCGTCAAGGTCTACACTATCGGCGACCCAGCCAAACCTTATAGTATGGAACTTTGCGGCGGCCCGCACGTGGAACACACTGGCGTTTTGGGCCACTTCAAAATCATCAAAGAAGAAGCCAGCTCGGCCGGGGTGCGGCGGATCAAAGCTATCTTAGAATAAGCATGCCCGAAGAACTTTCAGACCATGAACCAAAAGACATCGATGTCATCCGTGCTGAAGTTGATCAAATTGCCGATAAACTAGGTACACCCATCGATGATCGCATTAAAGAGACGGTAGTAGCCCTGAAGCTCAATGGTTTCGAAACTAGCGGTTCATGTGAGGGGCATTTGGATGGATTTCCATTGCCCTATGTTGACATCGAAACCGATGAGCCAGAGGGTTGGAGGGATAATCCCGTTCTGCAGGCGCAATGGCGCGAGCGAAACCTACAACAACGTGCCCGGTTTGAGCCGATATTGGTTGAGTTTAATCAACACCGTGACCCAAATCACAGACTTGGGTTGCAAGAAAGAGGTATCTACGGTGCGTTTAAAGTGCAACCAGGTTCTACTCCGGACGAAGTCACAGCCGAACAATTGACAGCCTACCAAGAAGACATGGCTGCGTTTAGCCGTTATTTAATAGATAGGGCTTAATAGTTAAAATTATTAGGAAGTTAGCCAAAACACCCTCTAAGCGTTACAATTATAAGGAGCCATGGCTTTAAAATTACTCCAGAAATTATCCAAACGGCCGGCGGGGCCCAGGTATTTGGTGGCCCTCGATATTGGCACTGAATTTGTGAAAGCTCTGATTGGAAAAGTCGAGGGTAATCATATTGATATTGTCGGCGTTGGCCGCCAACGCCAGCGTTTGACCGATATGCAGTCTGGGGCCGTGACCGATATTGCCGGCGTGGTCGAAAACTGCGATGCGGCTCTCAAAGTAGCTGAAAATATGAGTGGGCTGGTGGCCAAAGACGCCGTCATTGGTATTGCCGGCGAACTGGTCAAAGGTGCCTCTACCACTATTAAATATAAGCGAACCAACCCTCAAGTCCCGATCGATATGGGAGAGTTGAAAAAGATTTTGGACAAGGTCCAATACCGAGCCTTTGAGCGGGCCCGGGAACAGCTCAGTTGGGAAACCGGCTACCAAGAAATTGACGTTAAGCTGGTTAATACTGCTATCGTTGATGTTCAAATCGATGGCTACCGCGTCACAAACCCGATCGGCTTCCAGGGCCGGGACGTTAGTATCCAACTCTTTAACGCCTTCGCTCCCATGGTTCATTTGGGCGCACTCCAAGCCGTGGCTAACCACTTGGATTTGAACTTAATAAACATTGCGGCCGAGCCCTTTGCGGTGGCCAAATCGGTCGGCGAACAGGATTCGGCCGAATTTAGTGCCATCTTCATCGATATCGGCGGTGGAACGACCGATATTGCGCTTGTTAATAATGGTGGTGTTGAAGGCACCAAAATGTTTGCCATTGGCGGCCGCAGTTTTACCAAGCGCATCGCTCAAGCCAAGGGCAGCAGTTTTGAGCGTGCCGAACAAATGAAACTTGATTATGCTAGCGGCAAACTAAATCAAGCTGATAGCAAAGTAGTGGAGGAAGCTTTGGCCGGCGATATTGAGGTTTGGCTCTCGGGCGTCGAGCTTTCACTAGCTGAGTTTAATAAGGTTGATCATTTGCCTTCCAAGATTTTGCTCTGCGGTGGTGGCACTGGTTTGCCTGAAATCGTTCAAGCGCTCAAAGGCAGCACTTGGTATAAAAGCCTGCCTTTTGCTCGCAAGCCAACCGTCAGTCACATTTCGCCATCAGAAGTCACGCGAGTTCACGATACCACCGGCAAGCTAACTAGCTATGCCGACATTACCCCAATGGGGCTAGCTAACCTTGGGCTCGATGCCGTAAACACTGGTAGTATTACAGAGGGACTGGTCCAAAAACTAACCAAGGCGATTCAGGCATGAGCGACGTTTTATATCTGGAAAACGACGAAGACATTACTTCCGCCGTCGAAAAACTAAAGGCCAGCCAGGCCGGCGACGTTTCGATTGTGGTACCCAAGCGATCGACGCTATTGCAGAGCATGATCAACTTGAAATTGCTCAAAAAAGCCGCCGACGAAAGCAAGAAAGAATTGGTGCTGGTTACGACTGATCGATTGAGCAGTCATTTGGCCGGTCGGGTCGGGCTGGCCGTCGCCGATAAATTGGGGGCCGAAGCCAGTGTGCCCGAAGCTAACGTCAAGGAACCCGATCCCACCACCGAAGTCATTGATGGCGGCACCGAAGAAACTGGCAGACCAGAGACGGCCGCGGCCATGGCGGGTGTGGCGGCTGGGGCAACCGCGGCCAAAGCCGCTGCTGCCAAAGACGAGGCTGTGCCACCAGCTACAGACACCAAAAAACCTGACACCAGTGACGATAAACCGACCATGACCAAGAAGCCTATCAGTGACTCGCCAGCTGAAAGCAAAAAGATGGCTCGGGTGCCAGACTTTAACGCCATGCAAAAACGCGTCTTTTGGGGGGCGTTGGCACTGGTCATCGTTTTTGGCCTGTTATTTGCGAACTTTTTCCTAGAGCGCGCTAATGTAACGGTTTTTGCTAAAGGTAGCAAAGTCCCGGCTGAAGCGACTTTTACAGCCGACCCTAGTGCACCCAGCTCAAATATAAGTGCCGGCACCGTCAAAGCTCAGGAAGTCCAATCGAGCAAAGACCTCAGCGAGCAGGTGACCGCCACCGGTAAAAAAGACGCCGGCACCAAAGCTACCGGCACCATCACCATTACCAATAACTGCTACAATCCCGGTACTATTGCGGCCGGGACAGTTTATACGGCAGCCGATGGCCACAGATTCTTGGGTAACTCAGCCATCGCTGTACCCGATGCCACGATCTCCGGTGGTGTCTGCCACCCAACGACGGCTTCGGTCGGTGTAACGGCGGCCGAAAACGGTGATTCGTACAACTTAGCCCCGACTAGCTACACAGTCGGCTCAATCCCCAGTTCGGGTGCCTTCAACGTCAAATTCCAGGGCGGTCAAATGGGCGGGGGTACAACTAAAACTGTCACAGTAGTGCAGCAGAGTGACATCGATGGGGCCGTAGCTGATTTGCTCAGCAAAGACAAAGACGGTGCTCAGGCCGATTTGGTCAAAAAAGTTACCGATGGTTACCGCATGATGAACGAGACTATGACCCAAACCCCTAGCAATGTTTCCGGCATCCCGGCCGTCGGCGCCGAAGCCGCCAATGTCACCGTTAAAGTCACCGCCAACTATGATGCTCTGGCCATTAGCAATGATGACTTGAACGCTCTGCTCGATCAAAACATTACTAAACAGATTGGCCCGGGCAACCAAATTTACGATAACGGAGCGGCTAGCGCCCAATTCCAAGTCATTAAAAAGAACACGGGTGGTAGTCAAAATATTCATGTTGCAGCCGAGGCCTCAGCTGGGCCCAAAATCGATACTGCGGCCTTGGCCAAGCAGATTAAGGGCAAAAAGCTGGGGGATGCCATGGATATTATCAACAAGACCCCCGGTGTTGATCATTCCGAGATTACGCTCTGGCCGAGCTGGGATACCAAACTACCGCGCCGGGCCAGCAAAATCAAGATTGAAATTAAGGTAGCAACTACTAGTGGCTAGGCGTTTTTTGGGGGTAGATTATGGCGCTAAGCGCGTTGGGCTAGCCATTGCCGACGATGCCATCAAAGTGGCCAGGCCTTGGCGGATAATTGAACGCGACCATCTGCCCTTGGTGGACACACTGCGTTCACTGATTACTTCGGAGGGCATTACCGATATCGTCCTTGGCTTGCCCCGTAACCTTGATGGCGACGACACAGCCCAAACGGCTGAGGTGCGCCAGTTTGCTCAAGATTTAGAACGTTTAGGTTTGCCAGTGACACTGCAGGATGAGGCGCTCACTAGCCAAAATCTACCATCTAGTGGTCAAGCCGTTGACGATGCCGCGGCCGCCCAAATCCTACAAGATTATTTGGAGAATCATTGAAGCGCTGGTGGCTGATTGGGGCTGGTGTAGTCGCGGGGCTGCTAATTGTGGCGGCCTACGCTAGCTATCGCTATGAACTGCGGCCGGCTAACACCAAGCTCGCAGAACCCATCGCCTTTGGCATTGACCCCGGCCAAAAGGTCAACGCTATTTCGGCCAAGTTGCAACAAGCTGGCATTATCCGCAGCCGCTGGGCTTTTAATGTTTACGTCACTTTGCACGGCTTGCGTCGCAAGATCCAAGCCGGCTACTATGAACTCTCCCCAGCTGACACGGCAGCCACCAACGCCAAAATTATTGCTCGTGGCATTGTGGTAAACAAAGCCTTTTTGGTCCGCGAGGGCGAAACTACCCAGCAAATTGAAGCCGCGGCTCTTAGCCAATGGTTGCGTGGCGGTGATTTGCCGGCAGCCATTGAACACGATACGTACAATGGTAGTTTTTTGATTGACCGCCCAGCTGGTGCCAGCCTCGAGGGCTATCTCTTTCCTGATACTTACGAAATTTCGCCTAGCACCACTCCTCATCAACTCGTTCAAGCCATGTTGAATAACTTTGGCACTAAAATCACGTCTGAAACGGTCGCAGGTTGCGCCAAACAGGGCCTGAACCTGCACCAGTGTATTACTATGGCCTCCATCATCGAACGTGAAGTGGCTCATGCGGCTGATCGGCCGATTGTGGCCCAAGTTTTCTTGAAGCGTCTGCGGATTGGTATGGCGCTCGAAAGCGACGTAACGGCTCTTTACGGTGCCCAGCTCAATGGGCAAACCAACGTCACCAATATCCGATCAATAATTTCGCCCTACAACACCTACCTGCACCCCGGCTTGCCGCCTGGCCCAATCGCTAACCCCGGCTTAGGCGCCATCAACGCCGTTATTAACCCGGCTAGCACCGATTACCTCTACTTCGTGGCCGACAAAGACGGCAATACCCATTTTGCCCGCACCTTTGCTGAACACCAGGCCAACGTGGCCAAATATTTGTAGTAGAGTTGTCAATTCCCAAGTATCAATTTTCAATTGTCATTGCGAGGGAGTAAAACGACGCGGCAATCTCATAGCCTGTCATGTTGAGCTTGTCGAAACATCTAATGCGCATTGGATCCTTAGACTAAAACTCAAAAAACAATATCACGCTCAGGCTTGAAATAGCCCCAATTTTATTTAACAATTAGTCAGTTCTTTGACGTTCGAATTGGAGGCATGATGCCAAGCGTATGTGTTGGCACAACCAACCCAGTCAAAATTGCGGCGACCCTGCAGGCTTTCACGAAAGTTTGGCCTGAAAAACACTGGGATGTCTTCGGCCGAAGCGTCGATTCTGGGGTTCCAGATCAACCAATGACGATGGCAACTGCTCGTTTGGGTGCGCTGACTCGAGCTGGAAATGCCATGACCCAATCTACAGCCGATTTCGGTGTGGGTATGGAGGGTGGGTTGTGGAGTGAAAGTGGCTCGATTATGGAGTGCGGCTGGATCGCAATTGTTGACCGCGGAGGTCGGCTGGGTTGGGGTGCCACTCCATCGATGCTGGTACCACCAGCCATAACCGAACTGTTGCGGCAGGGCATGGACCTCAACCAAGCTTGCGAGGCAGTCTTAGGTCAAGCGAATCTTGGAACCGGCAGCGGATTCTTCGGGGTTATGACAAACTGTGGGTTACCACGTTTGGAGGCCTATCGTGATGGGGCCATCTTTGCTATGGCGCGATTTACCCACCCTGATCTATACGACGGCCACGACAACTCAGCATTCCAGTTAACCTATCTGGTAGTTCCGGAAGGTTTGCAGACCAATTGTGCTGGTTGTGGCCAGCCGATCGCAGTCGGGCAGCATTATCTGGATGTAGTCACGACCCTGGGCTCCAACATGGGTCCCAACTATCGGCCAGTACGTGACGTGGAACCCACGGCACTTCCTGCTAGGGTTCACGATCCAGACTGTTGGTTGGCATGGGTACGCGATGATGAGATCATCCGCAACGTCTTTGCTCGCTAGTTAGCCAGCCAAGACCCCGGCGGCTTGAGAGCAATCTCGAGCCGCCGTTTTCATTTATATTCCAAGCTGAATTGTCATGTTTGACATACGTGAGTTGTGCGGTTTAGCTACGGTTGACAGGTTAAAGTGGCCTTGTTATCCTTAACAAGTACATTAATAAGCATTAGCTTATTGCCTTGTGGCTATAGTTTTTGCTCATTGGTTACCTAGAGGCAACGTCGATACGAAGGTATTAACCTAAGGTCGAAGTCCTTCTGCTCGCAATTTTGCAAGGAAGACGTGGCCCTTAGTTTCCCAATCGGTAGTAATACCGGCTTGGGGTGGAGAAATCACATTAGTAGAGAAGCCTTCAGCGGCTCCCTCGAATCGTTCCCGCCTGCCACCTGGCAGCTTGGAACCGGAGCAGCCGAGTCCATCTCTAAAACAAAACTCCCACGTTTAACAGACGCCAAAAACCGCTCGGCCGAACTAGCCCGAGCAACTGAAAACCAAGTTAAGAATGTGCGCACAGTCCTGGCTCAACCAACTGCCAAAAGGCTTAGTTTGCACGTGGCAGTGGCCAGCGCAATTACACTCGTGGTTGTGGCTGGGAGCTCGGCTTCGAGCCATCAAGCCAGTTTAATTAACTCTCCGGCTGGGCTGGGTTCAGTTTTGGATGAGGCTTCGGCTGCCAATGTGGCAGCAGTGGTAGCAGCCAAAACTAATTTGACGATTGCTTCCGATGCTAATCAGACCGCTTCGGCTTTGAGCGCGCAAATATCCCTACCTACTTCCAGTAGTGACTTTTTGAATAAACGACAGGCCGTTGCCACCAGCGGGGCCGATCAGCACACTATTATTAATTACAGCGTGGCCGATGGCGATACCCTTTCCGGTATCGCGGCTAAATTTAATGTCACAACCGCCACCATTAAGTGGGCTAATAATTTAACTGACTCTGATAACATCAAGCCCGGTCAAGCCCTAACTATTTTGCCGATTAGTGGCTTGCTCTACACCGTTCAAGGGGGCGATACGGCCGATAGTTTGGCGGCTAAATATCAATCGAATGCCGCTCAAATCCTGAGCTTTAATGATGCTGAGGTTAAGGGTCTAACACCTGGCCAACAAATTATCATCCCCGATGGCGTCAAAGCTGATGCTCCAGCTGCCAAGGCCGCCACCAACATTGCTATCGCTACCAGCGGGCGTAACAGCCGCCTCTTGCCTCGGTTGGCCTTCAGCGGTAATGGTTACGCCTATGGTTATTGCACTTACTACGTGGCTAGCCGCCGCTATGTGCCCAGTAACTGGGGCAATGCTGCTGCCTGGTATTACAATGCCAAAGCTAGCGGTTACGCCGTGGGCTCAGCCCCGGCCGCCGGCGCCATCGCTTGGACCTCCGGTGGTTACTACGGCCATGTGGCCTATGTTGAGGGAGTTTCGGGCGGCATGGTGACGGTTTCGGAAATGAATTACAACGGCGGTTGGAACCACATCTCGTCGCGAACGGTACCAGCCAGCGAGTTCCGCTACATTTATTAAGCTATCTCGGCCATCCAAAACTGTGGATAACTTTTTTGAGAAAATTTTGGTTTTTAATGTTTCTAATCTGTAAAAATCAAATTGCTTATGCTTGATCGTTGTTTTTGAAAGGATTATATTTAGGTCCTGTTTGGTCTTCGTAATGCAGAGTGGACGAGAACAGATTGACAATTCGCACTGGTTTGCGGAACGTGCCTCGAGCGCGGCCACAGCCGGTCGAACCGATGCTAGCTACCACCAAAAGGAAGACCTGACCGGGTCGACCAAGCGGAGCGGAGCGAAGCGTCGGTGCCCCGAAACTGTCGCTTGCCTTCGGGCAGTGAAAGGACGGGGCCAGTGCCAAGCGTCAAGAGAGGTCTGGCTGACTCACGCGGATTAGACACCCACGTGACGAGAGGCGGTTCGATTGCTACCCTGCCATCGGATCCGTCAGCTCTACCTCGCGGAGGAAACTCCACTTGAAATTGGCACTACTCTGGGACCATCTGGGACGGCCACACCGACCCAAGTAGTCAGCTCACCAGAGTAAGGTGGTGGTTGGACGCGAGTCCACCATGCCGATAAGGTTCTACGGAACTGCCTAATCAAGAATCCGTATCTCGGCCCGGGTCAACCCCGGTGATCCCGCAAGGGCGCATAGAGCAAGCACTCCGGAGTTCCGGTGACCATCTGCCTCGTGGCGACTGTGTCACCAGAATGTGCAAGACTGAGTTGGTCAGACCGAGCTGATCGCCAGTTTCCTCCGACCGCATTGGCGGAAAGTTGCCCCCGGGTCTTCGGACCCGGGGGTTGTCGGTTTAATAAACTTGGTAAAATAAAACTATGTTTGCAGATAATGTCGAAATAAAAGTTAAAGCTGGCAAAGGCGGCGATGGCCGGACCAGCTTTTTGCACGAAAAATATCGGGCCAAAGGTGGCCCCGACGGTGGTGATGGCGGCCATGGCGGCGATATTATTTTTCTAGTCGATCACAACCTAAATACCCTAGCCAGTTTTCGTAACCACAAGTCTCTCGCTGCTAGCGACGGCGAAATGGGTGGCAAAAACAAGGCTCATGGCAAATCGGCCGAGGACATAACCATCAAAGTACCCGTTGGCACCATGGTTTATGTGGGCGATAAACAAATCGCCGATCTAGCCGAAGATGGCCAAAGCCAAGTTATGGCCCAAGGCGGCCGCGGTGGCTTTGGTAACGCTCATTTTGTGTCTTCAACCCGCCAATCACCTCGGGTGGCCGAATTGGGCGAGGCCGGTGAGGAAATGCAGCTGCGGTTGGAACTAAAGCTGGTGGCCGATGTTGGCCTGATTGGATTACCCAACGCTGGTAAATCGACCCTGTTATCAGTCATTTCTAATGCTCGGCCGGAAATTGCCGACTACGCATTTACCACCCTAGTGCCGAACCTTGGGGTGGTAGCAATCGATGACGACAGCTTCGTGGCCGCCGACATCCCGGGGTTAATCGAGGGCGCTAGTTTAGGTAAAGGCTTGGGCGATGAGTTCCTGCGCCATATTGAACGCACTAGCATCTTGCTGCATTTGATTGATGCTCATAGTCAGGACGTGGTGACTAATTACCGCCTGATTCAACAAGAACTCAAAAGTTACGGCCATGACTTAATAAATAAAGAGCAGATCGTGGTCCTCACTAAAATCGATGGTCTTGAGCCAGCTAAGGTAAAACTGATCGTTGCTCAACTCAAAAAAGCCACTAAAAGACCCGTTTATGCCATTTCTGCTCCGGCTCACAAGGGTCTTGCCGAGTTACTAAGAGCTGTGGCCGAAATTTTGCGCCAACACCGCAGCCAACCAGAATCCGAGACGCCTTTCGTCTATGATCTATCCAACACCAAACTACCTGAAGCGGCTTGGGAAATTGAAAAACTTGATAGCGGTTGGCGCATCAGTGGCCAAAAACCAGAGCGTTTTGCCAAACGGACTGATTTTGCCAACCCTGACAGCCTAGCCCGTTTGCGAGATATTTTAACTAAATTGGGCATTGTTAAAAAGTTAGAGCAGAAGGGACTTAAGGCGGGCGATCGGGTAGAAGTTGCCGGTAAAGACCTCATTTGGTAGAGGCTGCTCGAACAAAAAACTGGCCAAACCAGCCAATCTCAGTTAAGCTACAAGCGGTCTAGGCCTTTAAGGTACCGGCAGCGGCACGGGGCCGTAGCTCACCCGGTAGAGCGCAGCATTCGCATTGCTGAGGCAGGGAGTTCGAGTCTCCCCGGCTCCACCAAGGAAAACTATGTCTAATCAATTACTGATCGATAAAAAAACTTTCACCATATTTTTACTAGCCGGATTGAGTGTCCTAGTTATCTTTGGCACTAGCCAAATTGTTTCTAATCAAATCCATCCCGACCAAACCGAGTCAACTGCATCCACATCGACTCAACCGGATATTCAAGTCGCACCGACCAACGGATCTGAGAGCACAACCACCAGCCCCCAACAGACATCTAATCCGAGCACTAATAACCAAGGCGTAGATCAGTCCGGCCAACCCAACCTGCAACCAGCAGCATCGAATCAAGACGTCTCGAATTACTAAACATTATCAGTTTGAAAAGATTGCACCACCCCAAGCTTAAGTAGTATGATATTGCTTAAGTGAGAGGCGAAGTGTGGAGCCAACGACTCAAACAACTCCAAAAGTTAATCCCCTACTCGAGCACCTCAAGGACGAGGACGAGTCTCATGCTAGTACTCGGGTAGACTTTTTACATCCTGGAACCATCGTGCAACCAGCGGTGGCGGCGCCAACAAAACCGGCCAGTAAAAAGGATCAATCGCCGCTTCCCCCACCTGAAGTGCCGGTACCACCAACACCACCTCCGCCACCAGGGGCTCCGCCGGCTCCAAAATCACCTCACAATAATCGACCAATCATCATTGGTTTAATAATTCTACTGGTACTGCTGTTGGCCGGTGGTGGGACCTATTGGTACTTCAAGAGTTATCGGCCATCCCACAATCAAACCAGCCAACAACCAGCTCAAACTGTGCCGGTCACTGCAGTGGCACCAACTGATTTAGCCCAAAAAGATGCTAGCACTCAAACTTTAGCTACTGGTGCTCTGACCAAAAACCCACTCGAACTTGATTTTACGATGACGACCTCGGCCAACAGTGGTAGCGTTGAGCCGCAAGTTGAGGTCCAACCAGTCGGAACTGCCTTCACCGGGCAGCCCAACTATAAGGGCAGCAGCCTGACTGCTACCGGCGGTAATATTGCAGCCAAGGTGGCGGTAACTGATTTGCATGACGGTTCGTACCATTGGCAGGCCCGCTTTGCCGTGGGCGATAGCACCAGTGATTGGGTGGCCTATGGCGCTAACGCTGAAACAGTCGCTGATTTCATGATTGATAGTACCGCCCCAGTGGCAGCCCAAATCACAACTGTCGGGTCAAAAACCGTTGCCAAAGGCGCAACCAGCCTTTCGACCACAGACAATCACCCGACCATCGCCGGTACAGCTGAGGTCGGTGCTACCGTTTCAGTAGCAATTGCTCCCGATAACCAGACCGGGACCGCCACCGTTGATGCCAGCGGTAAATGGACCATCGGCATTAGCCAAGATCTGGCCAATGGTGATCACACCGTAACTATCACTGTGGCTGACGGGGCTGGGAATCGCACGGCTTCGACCTTCACCATCAGCGTCAATACTGCCACCGCCGCTCCAGCCACCACTCAAATTGCTCCAACCGGTGATAATACCGCTATCTTAACCTTGCTTGGGTTGGTGCTAGCGATTGGGGCAACAACTGGCCTAATCTTGGTCACCAAAATTGGCCGCGACCAAGTATAAGCTCGGCCGGCTGATCCCAGAGCCCGCCAACTTTAGACCTAACCGGACACTGATAACTAGGCGATGGGTCTATAAGATAGACGATGCCCAAAAGATCGCCTATCGCCAGCCGAAACATTGGGACGATCCGGCGCCCTCGGGATTCTTTACTTTCAGTCCGGCTCGCTTTGAGTCAGCACCTAAACCCAGCCATTGGCGCAAATTAGTTCCGACTTTGAAGCGTGGTATCGCTGTGCCAACTCTGTCGGCCTTGTTAATCGCCGGGGTTTTTTTGGTGCTCTACCCACTCTATCCTAGTGTTAAATTTCAGGTTCAAAAACAAATTGGCAGCTTTGGCGATACCCAAGCCATTGCTGCTCCAGACTCTAACCATAATCGAGTTATTATTCCCAAGATTGGGGTTGATACGACTATCTTAGAGGGGGCCTCGCTGGACGTGTTGAAAAAACACGAAGGAGTCTGGCATCAACGTGGTCAAATTGCTGGCGACAACTTGGTGCTATCTGGTCACCGTTTTAAATATCTGCCCCCAAATACTTCGACGCTGTATAACTTAGGCGAGGTTGCGGTTGGCGATACCATCTATGTTGATTGGTACGGCACTCGCCTCGCCTATAGCGTTAGTGAAACTAAACGCATCAACCAAAACGATACGGCCATATTAAACCCAACTAGCGATAGCCAGCTAACGATCTACACCTGCTACGACAAACGTCAGACTGAACGGATAGTTGTTATTGCTAAGCCTCAACCTTAATGGTTATGGTACAATTCAAGCAATGAAAAAGAATTTACTTGGTGCTAATACCGATATCGTGCCACCAAACGGTTTTGGATTTAGCGACGGCTTTCGCTTTGGTTTTGGTTTTTTCGTAGCGTGGCTGCTCGGCCTCTCAATCCTTAGCGGATTAGGCTATTTGATCCTGAAAATCTTCAAAATTATTTAACAATCCAACTAAACTGAAGTCATTTAATTACGTTGATACTGGTCGAGGTAGAATTGCCGGCAGCATCGTAAGCTCTGGCCGTAACGCTATGGGGACCACTGGCCAAGGCGTGCGTATCCCAATTTATGGTAGCCGAAGCATTGTAGACCGTCCCTAACAGGGTTGAATCACCGTAGACTTCGATCCGGGCAACTTGGACGTTGTCGGTGGCAGTTACAGTTATCGAGACTTTGCGGTGGACGACGGTACCATCGGTGGGCTTGGTAATAGTAACAACTGGCGGAGTGGTATCAGTTACTACCAGGTTGTTGACAGTGACTCCTACAGCCACAGAGACCCTTGTATTACCGGCGGCGTCATAGGCGATGGCCGAAATTGAATATGATCCATTGGCGTAGCCAGCGGTATTCCAGCTTGCATTATAGGGCGATGAGGTGTCGCTGCCAACCAAAGTCCCATTGACGTAGAATTCAACCTTGGTTACCCCAACATTATCGCTCGCTATAGCCGCGAGCGTCGTTGTGCCGCTGACACTTGCGCCGGCCAATGGCTGACTAATTGAGACAGATGGGGCGGTAGTGTCGGACTGGCTGGCGGTATCGGCCGCGTAAATTTTAGAATCAGTTGTACCGACATAGATAATACCGTTCATAACTTCGATACTTCGGGCGGTGGTTGGCGCAGTGGCAACCACCGTCCAATTGGTTAAATCTAGACTTTTACTAACATTGCCATTCGATTGTAGAGCATATAAATAACCATCGCTTGCGATAGTGTAGTTAAAAACAGAACTCAGAACCGTCGAGTTGGTCGTGCCATTGAATGTCCGCAGGGCGCTGGCCGAAACCGATTGCCAATCTTGGATCACGACCTTACCAGCAAACGTATTGGCATTATAGGCCGAGCGCGATGTGGTAATGGCTGGTCCACTGGACCAACTAGTGCCATCAAAGACCATAGAATTGGGATGAACACTACAGCCCAAATCCCCAGCCTGGACCCACAGTTTATTATTATAGACGACCATAAAGTAATATCGAGCGGCAACGATACCGCAACTGGTTTGCGAGGGCTCACTAAGGGATTGAGTCCAGGTGGCGCCGCCATCACTGCTGCGGTAAACGACGGCATTATAACCTTTTGAGCCTGCCATCCACAGATTGCCGCCAAAGGACGTCATGTCGAAAACATGAGTCATGCCGGCTTGGTTGACGTGATTGGTCCAAGTTTCAACGCCAGTGCTGGTATCGCCGAGGGCAAAATCGGCTTCTTGTCCGGTCGTTTTATCTTTGCGCGGATCGGTTGAGGGCGCATACAGTTTGCCATTCAGGCTGCGGAATAAAATGATGGCATCAGTATTGGCACTTAGTAGGGGTTGGGTGGCAAAAGTCTTACTAGTCAGATCAAGCGGGTTGATGTCGATGGGGCCGGTATTCTGGGCCCAATCACCATAACCAGCATAGAGTTTACCGTTCCAGGCCTTGAGGGTCTGGATAGTCTGACCGGTGGCAGTTGGTTGCAGGGCGGCCTGGGGGTGGGTGCCGACGAGACTAAATGAGGCAATGGCATGAGCCAAAATCAGCCAGGCTAAGCCAAAAACTGCAAACAGGGCGGCAAAAATTCCAACCCGGCGCTTTTTGAACGGTGCAAAACCTTTGATCGTAATATAACCTTTGCCCGCATTAGACTGTTTTTTTGCGGTCGATCGACTTTTTTTGTGTGAGGTTTTTGTTCTTGAAGCTGGCATAGTTGGCTCGAAGCCTAAACTTTATTAAAGGGTAAGAGTTTTGGTTCAATAAGTCAAGTTGATTATTTGAACAAATTAGGTAAACCTGTTAATGTAACATTTTGGACACGGGGATATAGCTCAGCTGGTAGAGCGCTTGCATGGCATGCAAGAGGTCCGGGGTTCGAATCCCCGTATCTCCACCAAATGATCACTAGTCGAATCCGCGCCAAAAGGCAATTATCGTCCTTAACCTAGTTGCATTAGATCAGTTTTTTGATCACACTAATGCTTAGGGTGAAAACAGATACGCATATCGCAAGCATTAATCCTGGGCAGGTTAGCCAGCTCCATCGCCTGTTCCAATCGGCGGTGGCGAGCGACTTTAGCTACTTTCCGGGACCCTATCGAGCTCAGGTCTTGCGCGAAAATAGTCTGATCCGTTTGCTGGTAGCGGCTTTTAGACCATCACGAATCTTACTGGGAGCTTGGCGTAACGGGGAACTGGTCGGCTACATTATTGGCGTTACCAACGGTAATGCCAGCGCCAAAATCTACTGGCTCTACGTTCGGCCAGACGCGCGTGGGGCCAAACTCGGGACTAAATTGCTGGATAGTTTCGTCGAGGTTGTGCGCAGTCGAGGCATGGAGCGAATCAGTTTGGTAACTCACAATTATGAAGATTATTACCGCAAGTATGGATTCAAACTCGAAGGCACCGATAAACTCTATGGGGTTGATATGAAAATAATGAGTTACCAATGGGCAAAAAAATAACTTTCAAATCAATCAGAAATCGCATCAAGCGCCAGTACTGGCTGTCTGGACTGTTGATTATCGTCATTGGACTAGGTCTCTGGGTCTACTTGGGACAACGTTCGATTCTTAGAACCCCTAGCGATATATTGCCAATTAGCCATTCTCATCAGCCCGCCGGCGGCAAAATAATTTCTCAGGAGGTCATCCGGAATTATTCAGTTGAGGAGGTGAATGCGCTGGCCAAACAAAATTACGGTGCCGATACCGTGCCGGCTCAAAACGCTATCAGCAAGCGCTTACTAAAATACACCAGTGTTGATACTCAAGGTCAGGAGATTGACCTCTACGCCCGGGTCTATTTACCAAGGACCAACACATCTAGCAAAATCCCGCTAATCTCATTCGGACCCGGAACTACCGGCATTGGCGACGAATGCGCCGCCAGCCTAGAGGTGCCAGCTTTAGCGAATTGGGCTAACTATGAATCACATGCGGCGGCTTATGCCGGCCAAGGCTATGCCGTAGTGATTACTGATTATGAAGGCATGCGCGATAGTTCGCGGCTGCATCATTACATGGTGGGCGAACTAGAGGGCCGAGCTGTCTTGGATGCGGCTCGGGCAACCTTCAACCTGGGAGATTATAAAAATTTGGACCGCAACCGGCTGTTCTTGGCTGGGTATTCCCAGGGTGGGCAGGCTGTGGCTTGGGCTGATAAGATCGCACCGTCTTATGCTCCAGACCTAAAGATCAAAGGCCTGGTGGCGTTTGCGCCAGTTAGCGATGTTACGACAACTTTGGCTGATATCGCCAGAGGTGCAAACATTGTTTGGTTCGGTCCCTATGTTTTAGTTAGCTACAGTGATTATTACGACCAGACTTTTCCGCTTAATACGATATTGCAAGCCAAGTGGATCCCGACTCTAAAAACTGACGTCTTAGGACACTGCATCAACAGTGTCAAATATTGGCCTAAAGCCGAAGAAGTCTACACCCCGGAATTTTTAACGGCTTTGAAAACCTCTACGCTAGCATCGAGTTATCCCGATTTGGCGGCTGATTTGGTGGCCAATCGGTCCTGGTCGGGACCTACGGCCACGCCCAAACTAATTAATCAGGGCCAAAAAGATAATATTATCCTGCCCGACCAGCAGACCAACGCCCTATCGTTACTTTGTCGAGCCGGTTCGGGGCCAGCCAAAATCCAAACCTATCCCGATGCCAGTCATTACAGCATTATGGTAAAAAGCTATAAAGACACTCTGGCTTGGCTTACCAAGGCCCAAAACGGGGAGCAGCTGCCAAGTAGCTGTACTGGAGTATGAGCGCAGAACTTCCAACCGAGCGACCGTCCGATGATGCCCGGGACGTCTATCGTATGCCGACGCCAGAGGAACTTAACGCTATTCGTAGCGAACGCAGACTTAAACATGTTAAGGACATAAGGTCTGGCCTGAATGATGTTGAAATTGGGAATAATCAGCTAGATTCTGAGGCTGCGAAAGAGTCAGTTGATCATATGGAGGCTGGCGATGAAACGCTCTTTTAAATTACTGTTCGCTTCAGTACTCGAGGGCTATGTTAGGCGATTGCGCCAAGCTAATCCAGAATTAAAATTGGTGGCAGTCGGCGGAAGCGTTGGCAAAACTTCAACTAAACTAGCGATTGCTAGCGTATTAAAGCAAAAGTTTCGCGTTAATCACCACGAGGGCAATTATAATGATCCGATTTCGGTGCCACTTTCAATTCTGGGGTTAGAGGTTCCAGCGCTTTATAACCCCCTAGCTTGGCTAGCGACCTTCAAAGCCGCCAGGAGAGTTGTGCGAACAGACTACAACTATGATGTGGCCCTAGTTGAATTGGGCACCGATCAGCCCGGTGACATCCCGGCTTTCATGAAATTCCTCAAGCCCGATGTTGGGGTAGTCACTGCCACGGTTCCAGAACACATGCTCCAGTTTAAAACCAAGCAGGCCGTTATCGATGAGGAATTTGGCTTGGCCCGCGGCTCCAAGGTCGCCGTAATCAATGGCGATGATGAGGGTCTAAAGATGCGCCAGAGCGAGCTCAAACAAAAGGTTATCACCTACGGCCAGTCCGGTGCCGTCCATTTTACTCTTACATCAATCAGCCAAAACCACACTCTGAGCGGCCAACTAGATTTGGGTCAGAAAGTGATCAATGTCGAGACCAACGTGGTGGCCGAACACAGCCTCTATGCCTTGATGGCCGCAGCCGCTGTTGGGCAAGAATTGGGTCTAAGTCAAACTGAAATTGCTAGCGGCCTGGCTGATTTCAAACCGGTGGCCGGCCGGATGAATTTACTAAACGGGGTGAATAACAGCTTGATCATCGATGATAGTTACAATGCCAGCCCAGATGCCGTGGTAGCCGCTCTGGCGGCGCTTGCTAAAATTGCGACCGGGCGCAAAATCGCCGTACTGGGTTCGATGAATGAATTAGGTGATTATGCTCGCGAGGGGCATGAATTAGTTGGAGCAGCTTGCGGACAGCTGGATCTACTCATCACCATTGGCCGCCAGGCCCAAGACATCCTGGTGCCAGCCGCCGTTAAGGCGGGGCTTAAGGCGGGTCAAATCAAATCATTCATGTCGCCCTACGCCGCCGGCAAATATTTGAAACCCCTGATCCAGCCAGGCGATACCATTTTGGTTAAAGGTTCCCAGAACGGCGTCTTTAGCGAAGAGGCTGCCGCCCAAGTCTTGCGCAATCTCGCCGACAGGAGTAAATTAGTCCGGCAGACGGCCCAGTGGCAGGCCACCAAAAAGGAACAATTCGAAGATTATGACTCGGCAAAATAGTAATAGCTGTCATCCTTGCACGTGATGCGAGGATCTCTGTGATTAGATTCTCTGGTCAAGCCAGAGAATGACAGGTAAAGTTGATAAAAGATGAAGCAGTATATACCAGCCGAAGTTGAAGCCAAGTGGGCCAAAGTTTGGGATGATACTAAGCTCTATCAGGCGGATCAAAATCCAGCCAAAGCTAAGTTTTATGAGCTCGAAATGTTTCCCTACCCATCCGGTGAGACCATGCACGTTGGCCATGTTCGAAACTATGTTATTTCCGATGCCCACGCCCGTTTTAAACGCATGCAGGGATTCAATGTTCTCCACCCCATGGGTTGGGATGCCTTTGGCCTGCCGGCCGAAAACTTTGCGATTAAAACCGGTACGTCACCGGCCGAATCAACAGCCAAAAACATCGCCGCATTCAAGCAGCAAATTTCGGCCGTTGGTATCAGCTACGACTGGTCGCGCGAAATCAATACTGCCCAACCCGATTATTATCGCTGGACTCAATGGCTGTTTCTGAAGTTTTATCATCGAGATTTAGCCTACAAGGCCGAAGCTAGCGTTAATTGGTGTCCGCAGGATAAAACTGTGCTCGCCAACGAGCAAGTTATTAAAGACGGTACCAAAAACGTCTGCGAACGCTGTGGGCACGAGGTCGAGAAGCGCCGTTTGAATCAATGGTTCTTCAAAATCACCGATTATGCTGATCGCTTGTTGGATGATCTTGCAAACATTGACTGGCCCGAAAATATCAAAGCCATGCAGGTCAACTGGATTGGTCGCAGTCATGGAGCGAAGGTCAAGTTTAAGGTTGAGAGCTCAAAAGAGGCAATCGAAGTATTCACCACCAGGATTGATACGATTTACAGTGCTACGTTCCTGGTTTTAGCCCCCGAGCATCCAATGGTTCAAAAACTGACCACGCCGACTCAGAAAAAGGCAGTTGAGTCTTACCAGAAGGCAGCCGCCGTTGAATCGGACATTCAGCGCATGGAAACCGATCGGGAAAAAACCGGCGTCTTTACCGGCAGCTACGCTATCAACCCAGTTAATAATGAGAAGTTGCCAATTTGGTTAGCCGATTTTGTTTTGCCAGGCTATGGTACGGGTGCGGTTTTTGGTGACGGTCATGATGAGCGAGACGTTGAGTTTGCTAGCAAATACGATATCCCATTAAAAACTTCAATTGAGCCTGTCACAGGCACGCCGCAGGAAAACCCGGAACACCGCCGAAGTATTGTAGCAGTGGTGCGGGATCCTAAAACCAAAAAACTTCTCTCGATTAACTGGGGTGACGGTAGTGGGGGCAACCTCTTTGTCGGTGGGGGGATCGATGAGGATGAAGATCCCGAACAAACGGCCAGGCGCGAGGTGGCCGAGGAGACTGGCTACAAGAACTTGAAGTTAATTAGCCAATCAGAAACCATTCATCATAACTACTTTGCTCACTCTAAAAAGGTGGCCCGTTCAATTGATGCCATTGCCTTCTATTTTGAACTAGAGAACACCGAACAAAGTGGTCAAAAACTCGAGCCCGATGAGCACGGTAAGTTCAAAGTTGAATGGCTAAGTGTGGCAGAAGCTGGTAGCAAGGTTCATGACGACCTCCATCGTTATGCCTACGATAAGTTTGTTCTGGCTAAACCTTGGACAGGCGATGGCATTCTGTATAATTCCGGCGAATTTGATGGTTTGAGCTCATCCGAAGCCAGGCCAGCCATTACTGAGTTCTTGGCTAAGCAAAACCAGGCTGAAGCTAACACCAATTACCGCATGCGCGATTGGCTCATCAGCCGCCAGCGTTATTGGGGCGCACCGATTCCAATTATCTATTGCGACAACTGCGGCACGGTGCCAGTGCCAGAAGCTGATTTGCCAGTTATTCTGCCGGAAGTCAAAGACTATTTGCCTGACGGCAGCGGTCAATCGCCACTAGCCAAGGTCGAATCATTTGTTAACACCAAATGTCCAAAATGTGCTGGGCCAGCCAAACGCGAAACCGACACTATGGATACGTTCGTGGATAGTAGCTGGTACTTTTTACGCTTCGCTGACCCCCACAACGACAAAGCCCCTTTTGAACCAGAGCTTGCTAACTACTGGCTGCCGGTTGATACCTACGTGGGTGGGGTCGAGCATGCCGTGGCCCACTTGCTCTATGCCAGGTTCTGGACCAAGGTTCTAGCCGATGAAGGCCTGATCAATTTCCAGGAACCGTTCAAACAGCTGCGCAACCAGGGTCTGATTGGTGGGGCCGACGGCCGAAAAATGGGTAAGCGCTACGGTAATGTAGTGACGCCTGATGATATTACCGAGCAAGGTTACGGCGCCGATGCCTTACGCATCTATGAGTTATTTATTGGGCCCTATAACCAAAATGTCGACTGGAACCCTAATGGCATAGATGGTGCGCAACGCTTTATCAAACGAGTCTGGGCACTGGTACAGGAATTTGATGAGATTAAGGTAGGTTCAGGTAGTTCAAAGACCGAACTAGAAACGGCTTTGCAGTCGGCCACCCATCGCACCATCAAGAAAGTTACGGACGACATTGGCAGCTTTAGCTTCAACACGGCTGTAGCAGCATTAATGGAGCTAACCAACGAACTCTATAAATTGAAAGTTGATTTGCCGTTTGCCGATGCCCATGACGCCTGGGCCACCGCTCTCAACACTTTGGTGCAGCTGCTGGCACCTTTCGCCCCCTTCGTGGCCGAGGAATTATGGGAGCAGCTAGGCGGCACCGAAAGCGTGCACGTTAGCACCTGGCCTAAGTATGATGAAAAGTACGTCCGCCTAGAATTAATCGAAGTCCCGGTCCAAGTTAATGGTAAACTCCGAGCTACATTAACGATTGATCCTGCAATAAATGAAGATGACCTCAAAAAAGCCGCTGCCGAACTTGAAAACGTCGCTCGGCATCTTGAGGGCAAACAAATCGCTAAAACCATTGTAGTGCCCCGCAAACTGGTTAACTTTGTGATAAAGTAAGCCTGTAGTTAATATTAGATTTTTAACTTAAGGAGGGGTAATCATGGGTGCAGAAGATGGGCCAGGTCCTGAAGGAGAAGAGGTTACCAGTGGTAGTCCTGATGAATCAAAGTTCAAGGCTATGGAAGAAGTGGCAAAGGCCAGTGGTCCCGAGGCTGAAGCCAGACGGCGAGAAATGGCTGAGTGGTCTAATGCGGCAGGAACTTATGCCGAAAGAGCCAGCCAGTTAGCAGAAAATGTGGGGCAGAGAATGGTCGAACGTGGAGAAAGTGCTGAACAAATTAAAAAGGAGATGGGCGAGGCATCTGGTGATATAGCAAAGTTCGGCGTTGATTTTACAGATGATTCCTCGAAGGACAAGAATGTAAAACCAGTGGAAGGTGGTATGAAGGTATTAGATTATGAGAAAGGTGCGTCCACCAGAACTCCAAGATCACCAGCCCAAGTCAGAAAACCCGTTGGCTCCGAAGACGAAGGTCAGGTCTCCTGAGAAAAAATTGTTTGGCACCAATCGTCGTATCGCATAAACTAGTTAATTTTGTGATCAAATAATTGTCAAAACTGCCAAATTAGGCTATACTTGGCGCTAAGAGTGCACATGCACATAAATGTAAGTCACATCTTGGCTGGTGATGTCGGTGCCAGCACCGATTTCACGATTGAGGGGGAGTACCCTAACATCCCAGATCTTGAACTCTCACAACCGGTTAGCGGCCAATTCAGTTTGACCAAATTGGATGAGGGGCTAGCGCTCAAAGGCAGCGCCGATTTGGTCTTTAAATTGGAATGCTACCGTTGTTTGGATACCTACGAGCATCAGGCTCAAGTGAATTTGACCGGGCTCTTTAACTTAAATCCAGGTGAGGATGAATGGCCGATAACGCGCCGAGGCGAAATTGATCTAACGCCGCTGTTGCGCCAAGAGGCTTTGGTAAGTATCCCGATTCAGCAGCTTTGTAGCACTGATTGCGCCGGCTTGTGTACCGAATGTGGTCAACGCCAAACCAAAGACCACAAACACGAAATTCAAGAACTAGGGAATAGACCAAGAATCAAGAAAGGACCGTAATGGCAGTTCCAAAGAAACGAACGACCAATAGTACCAAGGGCCAACGCCGCAGTCACGACGCACTCAAGCAACCGCAACTTGTGATGGTGGCTGGTGTTGCCCTGCCGCATCGCCTGGTGCGGGCCGCCAAATTGGGGCTTCTTAAGAACAAATAATGGCATCCAATCGTCATCTCGGCCGAATTGTGGCGATGCAAACACTCTACGAGTATGACTTTCGGGCCGCTAGCGAGGAAAAGGATGTTGTGTTAGCCCCCATCCTAGAGCGCAACCTGGGCGAATTTTCCAATGCCATCGACGATACAGACTTCGTCCACGATATTGTTCAGGGAGTATTGAAAGAGCAAGACAACATCGATGCCATGATTGGCCCGGCAGCACCAGAGTGGCCGGTCGATCAAATTGCCAAAATCGATAAAATCGTTTTGCGAATCGGAGTTTACGAATTGTGCTTTAAGCGCGATGTGCCGCCCAAAGTGGCCATCAATGAGGCCGTGGAGCTGGCCAAGGCCTTTGGGGGCGAAAATTCCAGCAAATTTGTCAACGGAGTACTCGGTACTATTTATCGCCAGAGTGATTTCTATGAACCAGAAGAAGACCATCAAGCCAAAGCAGCCAACTCAGACCCAGCCAAGTAGGGCGGTGCGCGAATTCACCGCCGGCGGGGTGGTTTATCGTGGCCGCGGTAGCGAGCTCGAGATTTTGATGATCCAAGACCACAAGGGCCGCTGGACAATTCCGAAAGGCCACGTCGAAAAAGGCGAAAAGCTGGAGCAAACGGCCTTGCGCGAAATCGGCGAAGAAACCGGCTTAAAGCACCTCAAAATTCGCCACAAACTAGACAACATCTACTTTTTTTACCGTCGGGCCGGTAAGCTGATCTTTATGACCACTAGCGTATTTCTAACTGAAGCCACCAAAAACACAAATGACCTTAAAATGGGCGATAGCGAAGGCATCATCGACGTTAAGTGGTTTAAGTCTGAGGAAGCCCTAAAACTAATTGAGTACAAGGACACCGAAAAGCTCTTTCGGATGGGATTGGAGAAATTAAAATCATGACTGATGTGTCTGAGTTCGAAGCCGTTTTAGGGTTGAAGTTCAATGACCCCAAATTATTAGAACGGGCCTTCATTCATCGCTCATATTTAAATGAACACCCTAAACTGGGTTTAGAGCACAACGAACGCTTGGAATTTTTGGGCGATGCCGTGCTGGAATTAGTCGTTACCGACCATCTGTATCGTAATTATGAAAATCCAGAAGGGGATCTAACCAACTGGCGCAGCGCTCTGGTAAAAACTGAGTCGCTGGCGGCTGTGGCCGAGGAGTTGGGGGTGATGAACTTTATGAAGCTTAGTCGCGGCGAAACCAAGGGCAATGATCGCAGTCGAATGTTAATTTCGGCTAATGCCACCGAAGCTATTATTGGAGCCATTTATCTTGACCAAGGCTACGATGCCGCCGCCGACTTCATTGCTAAGAACATGATTGCTCAGTTGCCCGGGATTCTCAAAACCGGTACTTGGGTCGATGCCAAAAGCAAGTTTCAGGAAATGGCCCAAGATCATGACGGCATCACGCCAGCTTATAAGGTTCTAGATGAGAGCGGGCCCGATCACGATAAAACCTTCGTGGTCGGTGTCTACGTTGGCAAGAAAATGCTGGGCAAGGGGACAGGATCCAGCAAACAGGCCGCGCAACAAATGGCGGCCGAACAAGCTCTAGCCGACTACGCCAAAAAATAAACTATTGTGCAAGTAAAGTGCTTGTGCTATTACAAGAGTAGTCTAGTTCTCTTGACATAGGGGGCTGAAATGAGTTTGGCACCGCTAGCAACGATTTGCGGTACTGGGGTAATCAAAGGTTGGGTGGCCAACACGGCATACCTCGTACATCGGTTGGAGGGGGATGCCAGGCCATTTGCCATCCCGGAATTCGGCATGGGCAGCATGCCGCTGACTAATCAAACCTTGTCCGATGACCTAGCCAATTGGATCGAGCCGCTCGGCCCGGTGGTCAAGATGGGGCACTCGCAGGGTGCTATTCACGCCTTCATGTATGCGCTCGACCATCCCAGTGACGTCTGCGGCGTGGTTTCGCTCTGTGGACCGTTGGGCGGCACCAAGTGGGTCAGGTTCATACCGGCGCCGCTGGCCTGGGTCTTTGACCGGACTTTGCCGGCTATTAACCAAATGCACCCCGAAAGCGAAGTCATCCAGAACTTGCGGCAGCGCATCGCCACTGAGTGGGACCCCGAGATTCCAGTGCGGCTGATTGCCGGGGCTAGCGATGGCTTGGTCTGGCCGCACAGTTCAGCGCTCGACCTGGAATTCCCTGAGGGTACCGACGTTCGCCGTTACTATTTCGGCAGGCACTTGCCTAGCGACTTGCCAACTGGGCTAGATGTCCAACTGGTGCGTAGCTTGCCGCTGGCATCGGGACATTTGGCGCTGATGTTCGACCCCCGGGTGATTGCAATTATTCATAACTTGCGCTATCGGCAGCAACGACCAGTGGCATTAGTTTCGGTCGCAGCCAGCTAGACATGGGCCCCAGCCAAAAACTGGGGCCCGAACGTTTATAATTGACTTTTACCCTGATTACAGCTAGAATTCTTTAGTTCTATGTTAGTTATACGTTTAGCCAGAACCGGTCGTAAGAAGTATCCAACTTACCGAATTGTGGCCGCCGACTCCCGGCGGGCTGCCATCGGTAAATTTGTCATGATTTTGGGCCATTATAATCCCCACACTAAAGAATTGGTTATTAAAAAAGACGAGACCACAAAATTTATTAACAATGGGGCCCAACCATCGAACGCCGTGATTAAACTATTACAGCAAGAGAAGATAGTCGTGCCGGAGTGGGTTCAACTTACAACCCGCAACCGACCGGCCAAAAAGTCACAGCCAACAGTGGAAGCGGCTCCGGCCAATGATCAAGCTGCTGAAACCGAGGCAGTCGCCGCCTCAAGCGATGAATCAGACCAATCGGCTGCCAGTGTGACAGAGGTGGCCAGTGAGCACGCTGATGCTGTGGCCGAAAAAGACGAACCAACCAACCAGGCCGAAACGGCCGCTAGTCTGGCCGAAGACGTTAGTGCGGCCAAAGCGACTAGCGAGGTAGCGGCTGAAGTAGCTTCAACCGAAGCTGATGCCAAGCCTGAACCAACAGACGCTTAGTTCGACATTTTGCCATGATACGCTATTATTAGTATGTAATCAGAGGACGAACCATGGCAACTGAAATTGATCAAGCCTTTGTTGAATATGTTGTAAAAGCCTTGGTAGCTAACCCCGATGCAGTTCAGGTTAAAAGAACAGTAGATGACATGGGTGTGCTGCTAGAACTAACGGTTGATCCAGCCGACATGGGCAAAGTTATTGGTAAGGCCGGCGCTACGGCTAAAAGTATCCGGACACTCCTGAGAGTTTTGGGCGCCAAGAGCGATTCGCGAGTCAACCTAAAAATTGTTGAACCAGAGGGAGAAGGCGAAAGAACTGAGGCGGTTGAAGCCGTTAAAGAAGAGCCTGAACCAACAGCTGAAGACGAAACTGATATCAAGGCTCAAACCAAAAAAGAGCTGGAAGAACTAGCTGATTTAGAGCTTTAGTTCTTAATCGCTAAATTCGTTCTTATAAGGTGAAGTATGCCAATGTCGTTATATTTATGACTGTGGCCAGAGCTCTTATTACAGAATTGATATGTGACAATTTATTTAAGTCATGCACACATGTGTGCATGAAAGTTGACAATCCTCAGATATCATATCGTTAAAAAGTGCTTAAACAAGGCAAAAAAGCAGCTAGCTGTGTGAATGTGTGATTGTGTGAAAGCACACTTGTGTGCAATAATAAAATTATGGAAAAGAAGTATATTCTCCGAAGTCAGTTGCAAGTTGACGCTAGCCCCCAGATTAAAAAACAACTTAAACAAATAGCAGCTCGGAATGAGCAGACGCTCAAAGAAACGGTTTTGTTAGCTTTAAAAGAAAAGTATCCCGAATTAGGCCCATACGTAAAAGATGAACTGCGACCATAACCATGAAGATTGATATTATTACCTTATTCCCAGACATGTTTAAGGGTCCGTTTGATATGAGCATGGTCTGGAAAGCCAAAGACCGCGGATTAGTCGAAATTAATTTACGTGATTTGCGAGAGTTTGGTTTGGGTCCAAGGCGCCAAGTTGATGATGTTCCCTACGGTGGTGGCCCCGGCATGGTTCTCAAACCAGAGCCAGTTTTTGCGGCGGTTGAGGCGGCCAAGCGGGAAAACCCTTCGGCTAAAGTAATAATTCTAACTCCATCCGGTAATCCTTACGACCAAACCCAAGCCGAACAATTTGCAACCCAAGAATCCCTCATATTAATCTGCGGTCATTATGAGGGCTTTGATGAACGAATCGCCAGCCTGGCTGATTATCAAATTTCGATTGGCGATTACATTTTAACTGGTGGGGAACTAGCAGCTATGGTGGTGGTTGATAGCATAGTTCGCTTGTTGCCAGGAGTTTTAGGCAGCGACGACAGTGCGATTGATGAAACTTTCACTAGCGGTATGTTGGAATATCCCCACTACACCAGACCCGAAGAGTTTCGGGGCATGGCAGTACCAGATGTCTTGTTGAGCGGTCATCACGGCGAAATCCAGCGTTGGCGCAAAGACCAGGCCAAGATCAAAACAAAAAAGCAGCGGCCCGACCTATTAAAGTAGCTCTACATAAGCCCTAACGCTCATGTTACTATTACGCTAAAGGTACCATTCGGACTAACCGAGCAAGTTAGGAGGGTCTCGTGAATATCAAAACCCTAATTATCGTAAACATATTAGGGTTTGGTCTGTTGGTCTGTATTGTGATTTACGTGGTCTCACAAGTCAAAGTCATTTTGGAGCAGATTCTTGATAATGCCAGGGAGGCCAACATCAAAGCAGACAGAGCTTCCCAAAAGGCGGCTGAAGCCCAAAACATTGTCGAAGCCCAACTAAGAGTCCGTGGTCAGCTCCGAAACCCTTTACTAAGAGATGATAATATTAACGATCACTGATTAAAGTGTTGCCACAACCTTTGGGACAAAGTGGCAAAGTCGCTGGGGCGGGCGCCTGGTGCTCCCATCATAACAACCAGATAATTGGTCTTAGGACCATAAACGATGCCGCTATCGTGCAAAAAGCCATCCAGATCCCCAGTTTTGTGGGCAAAGGTCGTGCTGGCTGGCAGTCCTTGAGGCAATCTATTATTAACCTTTTGAGCTTTGAGTAAGGCTAGAAAATTAGCCGAGCTGTCGGGGCTTAGTAATGTTCCGGCATAGAGACGCTCAAATAATGTCCCGACGTCGCGCGGGGTAGTGACCATCGGCTGATTTAAACTAGTGCCGCCAAATCCTTGGGCTCTCAGTGTCTGAGTTAGATTGTTCCATCCCACTAGCGATCCAAGAGCATTGCCACAACCGTTATCAGAAATGGTGATCATCAAATTCAAGCATCCGGCCACATTATTGCCAGTTCCACTACCAGCGACTGAAGTATACGACAGCGTACCATTATCAATTCGACGGTAAATTTCGCTAGCCACAAATAGTTTATACAAACTTGCACTGCGGAAGCTACGGTCAGGTCCAACGACTCCGAGCTGCCCGGTGTTCAAGTCTTTAACATAGAGGCTATACGTGCCCGATTGACCAAAATTATCCATCAATTGCTGCAATGACGATGCGGTGACGGCTGTCGCTGCCAGCTGCGATTGTTCAGTCTGAGGAACGGGGTCGGCCGGAGCAGTAGCGGTGGTACTGGCGGCTCTGGGTTGAGTAACACTTCGGTTGGCTAAGACTGATCTAATACCATAAACCGAAGCGACCGCAAACATTGGCAAGGCTGCCAAACTGGCCAGAGCGTAAGGCCAGACCGTCCGCTCAGCGTTAGCTGCTAGAACGGGGTTATAAGGGTCAGTTTCAGAATCAGCTAAATTTAGCGGCCAAATTGTCTCAGCCGCTCGTCTCAAACCATCAATCGAATTGGCCGCCTGCATGGCTAAGGTTTGCGGCAAGACCATCGCAGCCGCAGCACCCGAAGGTGATCCAGACTCCAATATCAAAACCTCTCCACCTTGTTTCGGACGCCTCACGCCGTCCATGACCAAGCCGCTCATGCTTTATATTGTAAGCATGAGCGGCATTCAGATCAATACGCTTATGGCTGTATCTAGATCAAATAAGTTTAGAGGCCTAGTATTTGCTGCTTTTTGGCGTCGAATTCATCCTGAGTAATAATCCCTTGATTCTTCAAGCCTTCAAGCTCTTGCAGCTGCTGTGCCATGGCTGATTGCTGCGGCTCAGCCTGATAGTCTGCTTCCTGGGCAGCTTGTTCGTTGGCTTTATTAGCGGCGTGATGTCCAACAGCGGCTCCAACTGCCGCTCCGGCGACTAAACCTCGTCTCCTGGCTCGTCTGCGTGGTCCCATGGTTTTTCCTCGATTATGCTAACCCAATTATGCTCTCTTAACTGTTTATGTCATAGGGCATACTTACAAATCAGATCAAATTTGGCTGTGCGCTTTAGTTAGCTACTCTTTCGGTCTTTGTTTTGAATGGCCAGCGCCAATGCTACACAGTGCTTACAAAAAATTTGATGATTTTTCGGGTTACCACTGCAATGCCACTTTAATCCATCTGAAGTAGAGAATAGCTGAACGCGTCGTCTTGATCCGGCTCCTTCGGACACGGTTCCATCAAGTCCGCCTACCCAAGCCTCGACAGATTTCTCGAGTCGTTCGATCAGCTCAACTGCTCCTCGATCATATATAGCGCGACCGTATAGGAAGTTGGATGGCAAGGCCAAATCTTCAATGGTCGTATTATTAACTAGCTCCCCAATGGATTTTCGATTAGTCATATCGTAAATATTAGCAATATGTTATTGGCTGGGGCGGTAGGATTACATTTTGTATCCTTCGTCGCATGCTCGAAGCCAGCTTCTGCGCCTGCTCCTCGTAATCGAACCTGCCCTATGGGCTACGGTTCTCATCCTACCACCCGACAAAACAATGGGCCATAGCTCGACATTTAGTCGAGCGACGACCCATGGCTGGGGCGGTAGGATTCGAACCTACGATCTCCTGATCCAGAGTCAGGCGCCTTACCGCTTGGCCACGCCCCATCGCTAGCGCTTAATTTTACGAAACTTCGACCGTATTAGCAACGCAAGGGACTAAGTCTTAATCTCAGTGGGGATATTACGCGAGAAGGCCAGGGTTAAAATCGCTAGCACCGCTACTGCAAATAGTGATGTCCGCAAAGCCTCAATTTGCGAGCTGGCATAGGCGTCGGTGACAGCGTTAACATCTTCCTCACTTAAACCTTGAGACTGGGCGAAATTAGAAACATCTTTAGTTGAAACTATAGCCACTCCAGCCTGTGAATTCTCGTTAACATAAGTTTTCACATTACTGGGCAGGGTACTAGTATTAACGTTAGCAACGAAGGCGGTGGTAAGTGTAGCCACCAAAATTGAGCCAATCAAGGCTGTGCCAAAGGACGAGCCTAAGTTTTGAAAGACGCCTTGCAGGCCGCCGACTTCAGCACTTTGGCTTTCATCAACCGAGGACATATTGATGTTCCCCAGCTGGGAGGCTAGCAAACCTAAACCAGAGCCGACCAAAAACATGCCAACTAGAAAGAAACCACTTTTGAGCTCAGTTGCCACTGAACCAACTAATGTCAAAGCGCCAATGACCAACAGAAACTGCCCGGTTCGAACGATCTTCTTGGGTGGCCATTTGGATGACAAGCGGGTGCCAACTATTGAGCAAAGGATAACCGCAATCGACAGTGGCAAAATTTTAATCCCAGTTTGGAGGGCGTCCAAACCCAGCGTCATTTGCAAGTAAACCGGAATGACAAAGAACACCGAAGCGGTGATCATGTATTGAGCTGCTAGCACCCCCAGTCCACTGCGCAAGCGTTTAATTGAAAGCATAGAAGTCTTAAGCAGCGGATTACGATTGGATTGCTCTAACATGCGCTGGCGGTTGAAGAACCAGTACAAAATTAGAATGCCAACTAAAATTAAATAGGCCACCAGCGAAATACCTAATGGGGCAATTTCATGTCCACCAACTGTCGGAATCGCGCGCGGTTGCACCCAACCCCAAGTTTTACTCTGTAGCATGCCAAACACTAAGAAGAACAGACCGCTAGCCGAAAGCAGCACACTGGGGACATCGATTTTGGTTTTGATGGCACCCAGAGCGTCGGCGATTTTGGAGCCAAACAAAAGGATGATGGCCATAATAAAGACTTCGGCTACAAAAACGTATCGCCAGGATAAATAAGTCGTGACGTAGCCACCAATTAAGGGTCCGGCGGCCGCGGCCGCTCCAGAAACCGCCCCGATAATGGCATAGGCCACCATCCGATCTTTGCCGTGGTAATTGCTGGCAACTAGAGCCGCAATGGCTGGAATTACCAGCACAGCACCCAGCCCCTCAATTACTGACCAGCCAATGAAGAGCGTCGCAATATTGGGGCTAATGGCCGTAATAAACGACCCCAAGGCATATATAATAGCGCCAATTGTAAAGGCCCGTTTGCGACCCCAAACATCACCCAATTTCCCACCCAGAAGCATGAACGCCGCCATCGTCAAAGTGTAGAAGGTAATAGCGGCCTGGAGGGCAGTCACACTGGTATGCAGGTCAGCCACCACAGTCGAAATTGAAACGTTCATAACAGTGCTATCGAGCACCATTACGAATTGGGCCATGCCCAGTAAAATAACGACGGTCCATTTCTTCATGACAATAACTATAGCACTTAGGCCGATCAGACCCCAATCAGCAAAATGAATCTTGATTGCTTTTCAGACAGCATTTATACTGGCCAAAACTAATCATAGGAGGCATTATGAACGGCATAAAATTGGAACCATACTTGTTTTTTAATGGCAGGGCCAAAGAAGCTATGGAGTTTTATAAATCGGTCTTCGGTGGTGAATTAAGCTTGCAAACCCACGGAGAAGCTATGGGCGAAAAAGCCGACCCAAAGATGAAAGACAAAATCATGCACGCCAAGCTCGAAAGCGGAGACGTAACCATTATGGCTAGCGACGACGTGGGCGATATCCCTAAAGAGAGTGCCCGCATTAGCTTGTCTCTGACGGGATCCGATGAGGCCAAGATGCGCCAAATTTTCGACACCTTGAGATCTGGAGGCACAGTCGAGCACCCTTTGGAAAAGCAATTTTGGGGTGATACTTTTGGGAACTTGCGCGATCAATTTGGTATATCGTGGATGGTCGATATTCTGGCTGAAAAAGCTTAGCTTACTCTTAGGTTCCCCAGTACGTGGCAAGAATTGATAGGTCAAAGACGTTAACGACGCCGTCACCATTCAAATCACCTTGACTGAATGTGCCGGTTTGGCCAAAGTGGGCTGCTAATATACTCAAGTCCAAAATGCCTACTGTGCCGTCACTGTTAATATCGCCCGGTTTAGTCTTGGTACTAAAGCTACTCGCCGTTGATTGGGCTGAGTTGTTACCAGCGGCGTCATTGGCCGAAACCGTGTAGGAATAGGCTGTACCTTGGGTTAGAGCCGTATCGGTAAAGGTGGTGGTAGCACTGGTGCCAACCTGCACGCCGGCCCGGAATATTTTGTATCCGGTTACGGCCACATTATCAGTTGAAGCGGTCCAGGCTAGAGCTATGGTATTAACTGTTTGAGTTGATGAAATTAATCCAGTTGGTACCGATGGGGCAGTGGTATCGGGGAGGGTGGCGAAGCTGCTGGCGACGGTTTGGGCTGAGTTGTTACCAGCGGCGTCATTGGCCGATACGGTGTAGGAGTAACTGGTGTTCGGAGTTAGGCCAGTATCGGTGAAGGTGGTGGCTGGGGCTGTGACAGTTCCGACTTGAACGCCGCCGCGGAAGACTTTGTAGCCACTGACAGCCACATTATCGGTCGAGGCCGTCCAGCTTAAAGCAATAGTGGTAACGGTTTTGGTTGGAGCTGTTAAAGCTGTCGGCACAGTTGGGGCGGTGGTGTCGGGCAAGGTCGCTGCCACTAAGCCGGCTGTTTTAGCCGAAACATTAGCTGGCGTGGCTGCATCAAAAGCATCGACGGTGTAGGTGTAGCTGGTATTGGGAGTTAGTCCAGTATCGGTATAGGTGGTGGCTGGGGCTGTGACCGTACCGACTTTAACGCCGTTACGATAAACGTCATAACCACTGACGGCCACATTATCGGTCGAGGCCGTCCAACTTAAGGCCACGGTCGTAACCGTCTTAGTCGGTGCGGCTAAGCCCGTCGGTACAGTTGGGGCAGTGGTGTCAGCGATAGTGTAACTACCGGGCGTAGTGGTAACTAGAACGTTGGTGGTGTCTGAAGCTCGCACCAGGGCCGAAGTGGCTGCGAACGGAATGGTAGTGGCCCCAGATCCAATGGCTGTAAAGGTAACTGAAGCCACAACTTGATCGCCAGTTAGGGACGTATTTGATTTGGCCCGGGCAATCTTGACGCTGCCGGCTCCGCCAGTACTGGTTGCACTAAGATCGAAGGCGCTGGCAGTAGCATCAATACTAACAAATTGAAACTTGGTCGCATCGTAGGTCATGTCAGCTTCAACGGCATTAACCGCATCGGTGCCGCTGTTTTCATGAACTACCACGGTAAAGCTCGATCCTAAGCTAACAGTTGATGAAGTCGGTACTAGCGAAAGTGACCCGGTGGCGGCTAGTGATTTATAAACTACAAATATACCTAAACCGGCCAAGACAGCGGCCATGAGTACTGCTACGACTGGCTGGACTTTAAGTGGTCCAGACAGCAACCGGCCACGCTGAATGTGCTCAGATGCGTGCTGTTTGTGCGGATGCTTTGGGTTTGATTTTCTTCTAACCATTAGTCTCTTCCTCACTTTGCCAATCGGTTGGCTTACCAGTTAAATGTTGAATATTGGGATCAGGGTAAAAAACTTGGCCAGTTGGGTTGATATCTGGAGTTGCCGCTACTGGCGGAGACGGAGGAGTTGGAGTCGGCGCAGCTGGCGGAGGAGTGGGAGCTGCAACAGTGGGGCCGGCGACGGCCACAGAGGTCGGTGCTCCATTAGCAGCTGCAGCTGTTGTCGGGGTCATGATGGTTTTGGTAGATGATACCTCCGCACCAAGATGCGGTTGGTGCTTAATCAGAGCCCGGCCCAAGCTAATACCGCCACCGGCAATAATTACCAGAATCAGCAGTAATCCAATTAACCAGAGAATCTGAGCCGTTCGGCTCATGGCTAGCACTATGGCAAAATCCTGAACCGTTTGTAACTGGTCGCTAGCAACCACATTGATCGTTTTCGTCAGATGCGTTCGCCCAGAGACAATATCAACCGAATGTTCACCGGCTGGGACATTAATGAAACTTGCCACCCCGGTATTATCGGTCGTCGCGGTTTGAGGATCGCTATGTAAGGTCACATGTGCGCCCACCACTGGCTTACTCCTGGAGTTGAGCAACCGAACCGCAACCAAATAGGTTTTTGTGGTGGAGGAAATTGGGGTGGTTGGCACAGTTAAGGTTAAGGGCAATACGGTAGCGGCTGTGGCTCTGGTGCGGCGAGCACTGCTCGATGAGCTGGTGGTTGTAGTCGAGCTGGTAGTGCCGGGTGCGGCGGTAGTATCGCCAGTTAGAGTATACGTTCCTCCGGTGATAACGTGATTCCAAATATCGGTGGTATCAGAATAACGAACGATGGCAGAACTGGTACAATTAGGTTGGGCTTGGGTGTCGCAGGTTGCAAAGTTGATTGGGGTAGTGCCGCTACCAACTAAAGCTTTAAACGTTACGCTGATGACAGTTTGATCGCCCGTTAATGGTGCACCAGACGTGGCCCGGGCAATTTTAACAATGCCGCTCCCAGCACTACTATTAGCACTTAGGTCGAAGGCACTGGTGTTCGCATCGATACTGACGTATTGAAGTTTAGCCGCATCGTAAATTAAATCAGATTCAACGGCGTTGATGGCCTCGGCACCACTATCTTCATGAACTGTAACCGTGAAGACATCATTAATGTTATAGCTGCCACTCGATGGCACCAACGATAATGTCGCCGATCCGGCGGCCTGCGCTGGAGAACTCAAAAGCAGCAGCCAACTCAGCGACATCATTAGCCCAGTGGCTAACCAACTTGAAAGGCGCTTGCCTAAATCAGAAATCTGCTCTTACTCCTTAATCCTTATGGCTATTCTTGCAAGCATTAGCATTAATGTCAATCCTGACAATTAGGTCATAAAAAATGTTATTATCAGGCCATGAAGAAAATGCTTTGGATTGGCTGCGCTCTAGGGGCTGTGACGGTTACTTATGCCACTTTTTATGTAACTATCCAGCAGACGATCCGCCAGGGGGCTAATCAACCGCAAGTTCAACTGGCTCACGATACCGCCAACAGTATAGTCAATGGTAGATACCAAGCGGCCATCGCTACTAGTATCAAGACCGATATCGCTAGTAGCCTAGCGCCTTTTGTCATGATTTATGACGACAATGCTAATTTGGTGGCTAGCGGGGCCGTGCTAGACGGTGCAAATCCGGTGGTGCCACCCGGGGTTATAAAAGCGGCCACCGAAAACCATGACCATCGAGTGACGTGGCAACCCCGGGGAGGAGTCCGCATTGCGGCAGTGGTAGTGAAATATCCGAATGGTTATGTTTTGGCTGGCCGGTCGCTGAGCGAAGTCGAAAAGCTCGAAGATCACGTTTTACAACTAGTGGCACTGGGTTGGCTAGTGACCATGGCTTTGATCCTAGTGACCACCATTTATACCATCGATCCTAAGGGCCGTGGATAAGAAGCTAGTTTTATTAGGCGCCTTTGCCGGCTCCACTATCGGGGGCTACCTACCAATGCTATTCGGCTCCAGTGCGCTTTCGGGCTGGAGCATCATCACTGGAGCCATCGGTGGCTTGTTTGGGATATGGTTGGTTTGGCAATTAGCCTCGTGAGCTAGCTGTCCAAGTCTGCTATATTAAAGTCATGGAAGTAAGTGGTCCAGGTAAAAAAGAAACCGCTAGAGCTGAGGCTATAGTCAGCGGCGAAGGTATCTCTGGTCAGGCTGAACTGGTCGAATACCAGATCGGAACCCAGACGTTGGTCCAAATTAAACTCGAACTCTCGGGCAACCCAACTAAGCTCAAGCCCGGCCTACACGCCGTTCACATTCACGAGAAAGCCGATTGTAGCGGCGGTTTCAAATGTGCCGGTGGACATTTTGATCCCGGCCCGGCCGGCAACAGCGATCCGGACGCAAACCACCCCTTTCATGCCGGCGATCTGCCCAATATCGTAATTAATGAAGAAGGTCAGGGTCGCTTGGAGGCTCTGACTACTCGAGTTACCATCAGTCCAGGCCCCGCCAGCATCATCGGCGGCGAGGGTACAGCACTAATGATTCATGCCAACCCCGATCCCTACCACGGCGGCGAAAGCGGGTCAGGTGTAAGTGGTGGTCCCAGGATAGCCTGCGGCATTATCGAACTTAAGCCAGTAGGATGACGCCATGACCAAGGTTTTGATTGTCGAAGACGAAGCTCCGATAGCGCACGCCTACCAAATCGTCTTAGAACAAGCCGGCTTCGAGGTCTTGGTGGCTAACCAGGCCCAGTCGGCGGTGCATTTGGTTCAAAGCGAGCGGCCTGATGTCATACTGCTCGATGTCCTGATGCCCGAAATGAATGGCTTGGACATGTTGAAAAAAATGGAATTGCCCAAAAACCTCCCGGATACGGTAGTTATTGCGCTCAGCAATATTGATACTGCTAGTGTTGTTAGCGAAGCCACTAAATTGGGGGTCAGCGAATATTTGCGCAAGGTCGACTACACTCCACATCAAATTGTTGAGGTGGTCAAAAAGCATCTCGCTAGCTAAAGCGTGTACAATACGGCTATGAAGCCAGATTTTGAGTCAGATTTTTTATGGGGCGCTAGCACCTCCGCCCACCAAGTGGAGGGTGGTAATAATAATGATTGGACGCAGTGGGAAAAACTCAACGCCGCTGCTTTAGCGGCCGAGGGCAAATCGAGCCCTGCCCGTGAACCCAACAACTATCTATCTGGCCAAGCAGCTGACCATTACCATCGTTATGAAGCCGACCTTGACTTGGCCCAGTCGATCGGTCTTAGAGCCTATCGTTTCTCAATCGAATGGTCGCGGATCGAACCGGAGCCAGGGCGCTATGATCAAGCCGAGCTGGCGCATTATGGCCGCGTCATCGCCGCCGCTCGCAAACGCAATATCGAGCCCCTGGTTTGTTTATGGCACTGGACGCTACCGGTTTGGTTATCCGACCGAGGTGGGTGGAGTAAACGCGCCAACGTTAAGCACTACATTGAATTCGTCCGAACGGTGTCGACGGCGCTCGGGCCTAAGGTCAAATTTTGGCTGACGTTAAATGAGCCTGAAGTTTATGCCTTTAATGTTTATATGCTGGGCAACTGGCTATCGAAGCGTCACAATCCCTGGCTGTACTTCCACAGTTTGGGCAATATGATTCGGGGGCATCGAGCAGCTTATCGTTTGATCAAAGCTAAATTTCCAGAAGCTCAAGTTGGTTTGGCGGACGATAATATTTACTTTGATGCCTTTGATCGTAAATGGGTCAATCGAATTGCGGCGGCGATTGGGACGTTGTTTTGGAATCATTTGTTTATGGATCGCATCAGAAAACAAACTGATTTTATAGGATTAAATTACTATCACCACGTGCGGGTTGATTATTGGCGGATTCGAAACGAAGAGCGTTATCGCTCCGATATGGGCTGGGAGCTTTATCCACGCGGCCTTTACTTTTTAATACTTAATTTGCAGCGCCGTTATCATAAGCCGATCTATATAACTGAACATGGCCTAGCAGATGCTTCGGACAAACATCGGGCTTGGTACATAACTGAGAGCTTAAAACAGGTCAAGCGAGCCATGGATCATGGAGCAGATGTCCGTGGATATTTGCACTGGTCGCTAATTGATAACTTTGAATGGGATAGTGGCTTTTGGCCGCGTTTCGGTCTGATTGCGGTGGATTATCAGACTCAGACTCGAACGGTTCGCCCCAGCGCTCGGATTTTGAGTCAAATTATCCAATCTGGACGCATCGAGTGATACTAACCTTGCTTTTCGATCATCCCAGCGACTTTGTTATTATAGATATATAAGGAAGGTGCAATGCCAACAATAAAAATCTATACCACCTCGACCTGCATCTACTGCCGGGCCGAAAAGCAGTTTTTTGACGCCCACGGCATTAAATACGAAGAGGTTAAGGCCGACGAAAGCCAAGAAAAGGCTACCGAACTATTTAAAGCCAGCGGGCAATATGCCGTCCCTTTCACCATTATCAAGCAAGACGACGGCAAGGTCGAAGCGGTCTTGGGCTTCGATAAACCCAAGCTAGAAACTATTTTGGGCGTGCATTAATGGAATCACTCGACGATGTGGCCATCATCGGTGCTGGCCCAGCTGGTCTAGCTGCAGCCATTTATACCGGCCGTGAGGAAATGACAACGACCGTCTACGAGGGCGACGTAGTCGGGGGTTGGGCGGCCCTAACCGGCACCATCGAAAATTATCCGGGCTTTCCAGACGGCGTCGGCGGCGTTGAACTCTCCGATAAGCTCGAAGCCCAAGCTACCAAATACGGCGCCAAGGTCAAAACTGGCACCATGATTTTGGGTTTGAAGCAGGGTCCGCACGGCATCGAACTTGCCACTAGTACCGGGACTAAGCACGCTAAGGCTGTGCTTATCACTACCGGCAGCGATTATAAACGTTTGGGGGTGCCGGGCGAAGCCGAGTTCACCAGTAAGGGCGTGCATTACTGTGCTACCTGCGATGGCCCGCTTTACCGCGGCAAGGATTTAATCGTGGTAGGAGGTGGTGATTCGGCTATGCAAGAAGGTCTCTTTTTAACCAAATTTGCCAGCCACATCACCATGCTGGTTCGGGGCGAAAAACTCAAAGGCTCACAGCTTTTAATCGATCGGGTCTCGGCCGCCAGCGATAAAATCACCGTCCAATACAACACCGCGATTGAGAGGGTTTTGGACAATGGGAAAATGGCTACTGGTGTTATGACCAACCAAGGGGAGATTAAGGCTGATGGCATCTTTGTTTTCATCGGTCAGGTGCCAAACACCCACTGGTTAAAAGACACGATCGAACTCGACGAGCGCGGTTTCATTCACACCGATGATAACTTTCAAACCAACATCGGTGGTGTTTTTGCAGCTGGCGACGTTCGGGCCGGCGCCATTGGGCAAATCGCCAGTGCCGTCGGCGAAGGCGTATCAGCCGCCATTGCCATTCGCGAATTTATTTCCGGCCATTTGCCAATCCGAGCCTAGTCAAAAAAAACCGCCCGGTTTTGGGCGGTGGGTAGTTTTTCTTTAATAGGTTCGACTACGCCGGAATCCTCGAATAACCACCAGCAAAATGATGGAGCCCAGGATGGCCGTTAGCAGTGTACTGAGATTGAAGCCAGAGATATCGCTGCCACCGACTAGCTTCAGAACCGTGCCACCAATGATGGCCCCCAAAATTCCAACCACCACATTCATGACGCCACTTTGTTCCTCATCCATCCCCATAATCAGGGATGCAATCCAGCCAGCCAGGGCACCAAGGATAATCCAGCTAATGATTGCCAAGATCATAACTTCACCTCCTTTCTAAATACCGCGCTTATGTTAGACAAACTATTACCGTATTTGAATGGTCAAAATTACAAACATTGTTCTCCCTGTCAAAATATGGTGCAATTAGTGTTTCCCATTCAACTAAACCCAATGCTATAATCACAACCAGTAAATAAGAGGTTATTAGTGCATAACATCCCCATTGGCGAAAACTTTCCCGAAAGCTTCAACGTCGTCATCGAAATTCCAGCTCATTCGCGCAATAAGTATGAGTTCGATGAGGGCTTGGGAACAATTAAACTTGACCGGGTAAATTATGCGGCTATGGCTCACCCTTATGATTATGGCTTTATCCCTCAAACCCGTAGCGAAGATGGAGATCACCTAGATGCCATGCTGTTTGGAACGACGGTATTTCCGGGTTGCGTGGTGGAAGCACGGCCGATTGCTTTACTTAACAAAGTCGACGACGGGGAAGTCGATAAAATGGTTTTATGTGTACCGGTCGAGGATATCAAAAGCGGCCACATTACCTCACTTGATGACATCAATGATCACATTCCGATCGAAATTGCTCACTTCTTTGAACGCTACAAAGAGCTCAAGCATAAAACGGTCGAAATCGTCGGTTGGGAGGACGCCGCTGCCGCCAAAGCCGAAGTCCGCCGGGCCTATGAAGCCGAGCAAGCTCGCAACTAGGTCCAGTCCATGAGCCAGCCGAACCACCAGCGCTATTACGAACAGGCCATTGCACTGCCGGCTGAGCTAGGTGAGGTGATAAGTCCTAAGACAGTCGAACAAGAATTAGCTGGTTTAAGCCCAAAAGCTAAACAGTATGTTTATGAACTAGAGCTCGAGCGCGAAACCTACCACCGGGAAGCTCGCACCGATCTATTAACCGAATTACCTAATCGCAGGGCTCTGGCCGAGTGGGTTGAACCAATCATCGAAAGTATCCAACGCCAACGCCAGCACCGAGAGCACCGCAGCGAAAATCCCCCTGGCCTGACGTTAGCCGTCATCGACATTGATCATTTTAAAGCTGTTAACGATCAGGCTGGCCATAAGGCAGGGGACGTGATCCTAAAATGGCTGGCCCATTTTTTGAGCGATCAGGTCCGGGCGGGCGATATGGTGGCACGAATTGGTGGCGAAGAATTCGTTATTGGCTACGCTGGCAGCGGTTCGGCTATCACCGAGAGAATTAACGGGTTGCATCAAGGCTTGGTCGAAGCCAGCGCTGACCAGCTTGTCACCTGGGGGGTCTCGGATCGCGAGGCCCTGACGGTTAGTATTGGGCTAGCCGAATTTGATCAAACCTGCGAAACTTACGACGATTTATTCTTAAAAGCCGATGCTGCGCTCTATTCCGCCAAGGTCCAACGCAACCAGGTGGTGGCTTATAACCCCAATGACCCCGATATGGCTAGCAAGGTTCGGGGCGGTTGAGCCAAAGCTCTAAAGCTTATACAATAGAGCTATAGACTTCGCGGAGGGAGCATGAAAATAAAAGTTGCCATTAATGGGTTCGGGCGGATCGGTCGCAACGCTTTTAAAATCGCTCAAGCCAACCCCCAAATCGAAATCGTGGCCATTAACGACTTAGCCGAACCAGCCACTTTGGCCTATCTGCTTAAACACGATTCCAACTATGGGACTTATGCCAAAACGGTCAGTGCTGACGACGAGCACATTATTGTCGAGGGCGAATCGATTACAGTCGTTGCCGAAAAGGACCCAGCCAGTTTGCCGTGGAAGGAAATGGATGTTGATGTGGTGATTGAAAGCACCGGCCGTTTCACTAAACACGCAGATTTAAGTAAGCACCTTCACGCCGGAGCCAAACGAGTCGTGCTTTCAGCCCCAATCAAAGATGATCATCATGACACTTACGTTATTGGTGTTAACGAAGATACACTAAAACCCGAGCATGAAATTGTTTCTAACGCCTCTTGTACCACCAACGACATCACTCCTGTCGGCGCCATCATCGAGGCGGCTTTTGGCATCGAGCGGGCCATGATGACGACGGTCCATTCTTATACCGCCAGCCAGGCCTTGCAAGACGCACCGGGTAAAGACCTTCGCGAAGGCCGAAACGCCGCCGAAAACATTGTACCGACTTCGACTGGGGCTACAATTGCGGCCGCTAAGGCCTTTCCGGCTCTCAAGGGTAAATTTACTGGCCTCAGTATTCGCGTACCAACCCCGGTGGTGTCGCTGTCGGATTTTACGTTTCTAACCCACAAACATACGACGATTGAAGAAGTAAATGAGGCCATTAAAAAAGCGGCCGCTAGTGAGCGCTTCAAGGGTATTTTAACTTGGACGGAGGAGGAGTTGGTGTCCCGGGACTTCATTGGCGACGCTCACTCTTCCACCGTCGACCTGAATCTAACCAATGTCGTTGGGGGCAATCTCGTTAAGGTCGTGGCCTGGTATGACAACGAGTGGGGTTATAGTAACCGCCTCATTGAAATGGTGGCATTAGTGGGGAATTTGATTCCAAGATGAAAGTTTTCCTGGCGGCCGATCACGCCGGTTTTGAGCTCAAAAAAACCATCAAACGGCACTTGGAACAGGCAGATTTTGAGGTTGAGGACTTAGGGCCAGAAGAACTTGATAAGGATGATGATTACCCAGTCAAAGCTTATGATGTGGCTACCAAAGTCTTGGGCGAAGATGATGCTCGTGGGATTTTGGTCTGTAGTAGCGGCCAGGGCATGGCAATTGCGGCCAATCGGTTGAGTGGCATTAGGGCATCGGTTATCTGGAGCGTCGACGGTGCCAAGGAAACTCGCTTGGATAATGATAGTAATGTCTTAAGTTTGCCCGCTCAGATGATTGATGAAGACACCGCTCTCAAAATTATTGATACCTGGCTAGCCACTAAGTTTTCAGGCGAGGAGCGGCATCTCCGGCGCATCAAGGAACTGGAGGACTTGTAATGGCCGAAGTTGCTATCACAGTTGGGCCAGTCACAACCCCAGAAGAATACGCCACTAGAATCAAGCGCATCGAAGTCTTTGTGCGGCGCTTCCATGTTGATATCAGCGACGGCGTTTTTACACCGACCAAAACCATTGATCTGGCGCAAGTTTATGATGTGCCAGACGTTCCGACCGACTTACATTTGATGGTGACTAGTCCGGCCCAGTTTTTAGAAACCGTCATCAGCCTGGGGCCTGAGTTAGTAATTTGCCACGCTGAAGCGGCTGCCAACTGGTCCGAGCTACTTAGCCAGTGGCGCGAAGTCGGCATTAAAGTCGGCCTAGCGCTGCGCGAGGATACTCCAGTCGGCAAAATTTCTCAGCTCCTAGATCAACTTGATCATGTCCTGGTATTTACTGGGGACCACCTGGGTTTTAATCACAGCCACTTTAAACCCGATACCTTAACCAAAATTAAACAACTTAAACAACTGCGTTCGGAATTGGAAATTGGGGTGGATGGCGGAATGAACCCAGAGCACACTCAGGCGGCGGTAGCGGCTGGGGCCGACGTTATTAATACCGGTGGGTATGTAGTGGATGCAACTGAACCCAAACAGGCCTATGCCGCCATTGTAACGGCGGCCGCGGAGGCGAGTAGTGACGACCAAGCAGCTTGAAACTAAAGCCAACCAAATCCGCGAGGACATCATTGCTATGTTGTTGGAAGCTGGTAGTGGCCACTCAGCCGGGCCATTGGGTATGGCCGATGTTTTCACCGCCCTTTATTTTGAAGTCCTAAACCACCGCCCCAAACAGCCGGATTGGCCAGAACGCGATCGCTTGATTTTAAGCAATGGCCACATAGTGCCAGTCCGCTATGCCACTATGGCTCGAGCCGGTTACTTTCCGGTGTCAGAACTTAAAACTCTACGTAAACTGGGTTCACGCTTGCAAGGCCACCCTGAGCGATTACGTTTGCCGGGGCTCGAAACCACCAGCGGCCCGCTAGGCAGTGGATTGAGTCAAGCCAATGGCATTGCCTTAATAAATCGCTTGGAAAACAATCGCTCCCGCTGGACCTACTGCTTAATTGGCGACGGAGAGAGCAACGAGGGTCAGCTGTGGGAAGCGGCTATGCTGGCCGGCAAATTCAAACTGGCTAATCTCACTGTCATCATGGATCGCAATAATATTCAAATCGACGGGCCGACCGAAGTTGTTATGCCTCTCGAAGATGTCCGGGCCAAATGGGAGGCCTTCAACTGGCATGTGCTGGAAATCAACGGCCATAATTTTGATGAAATTATCAATGCTTGTAATGAAGCCAAGGCTATCGAAAACAAGCCCGTCATCATCATTGCCCATACGATTCCCGGTAAGGGCGTCGACTTCATGCAATACGATTTTCATTGGCATGGCAAACCTCCCAAACCCGAAGAAGCCAAAAAGGCTTTGGCGGAACTAAGAACTTTAGGCGGCAAGATCCGGAGCGAGCATGAGTAGCCTTAACCCCAAACTCTACGATTCAGACGTCGAACAAGAACCGATTCGAGCTGGTTTTGGGCGCGGGCTGAAAGAGGCCGGAGCCGACGAAAAGATTGTGGCGCTGTGCGCTGATTTGACTGAATCAACCCAAATGCATCACTTTGCCGAAGCCTATCCGGAGCGGTTTTTTCAAGTTGGCATTGCTGAACAAAATTTAGTGACGACAGCGGCCGGGATGTCGCTCATGGGCCGGGTGCCCTTTGTGTCGAGCTACGCCGCCTTTAGCCCTGGACGCAATTGGGAGCAGATTCGCACCACTATCTGCTTGAACGAGACCAACGTCAAAATTGTCGGGTCTCACGCCGGTGTCAGCGTTGGTCCGGATGGCGCGACCCACCAGATGTTAGAAGACATTGCTTTGATGCGAGTCCTGCCAAATATGACGGTGGTGGTGCCATGTGACAGTTTGGAGGCCGAGCGGGCTACAAAGGCTATTGCGGATACTCCGGATACGACCTACCTGCGTTTGGCCCGCGAAAAGTCACCGATCGTCACAACTGCCGATACACCTTTTAGGGTAGGTCAAGCTCAAGTTTTACGAGAGGGAGCCGATGTTACCATAGTTGCTTGCGGGCCCATGGTATACCAGGCCATGATAGCGGCTAAAGAACTATCTAAAACCAAAATCGAAGCTGAGGTTATTAATTGTGCTACCATCAAACCGCTCGATCAAGCCACGATTTTGGCTAGTGTCAAAAAAACCGGCGCTGTGCTAACCAGCGAAGAGGCCCAGGTGGCGGGAGGACTGGGTGGTACGGTGGCCGAGCTTTTGGCCGATGAGCTGCCGACGCCGATGACTCGAATGGGTATGCAAGATCACTTTGGCGAGTCCGGTGATCCGACAGAACTATTGGAACATTTTAAATTAACCGCGCCTCACATCGCCAAAGCCGCCAAAGAACTGATCAAACGAAAGGGATCAAAATGACCGATATTGCTGGCGCCAGGAAATTGATGGAGCGCAGCCGTGTAGAGAAGTTTGCCGTCGGGGCCTTTAATGTTGATAATCAAGAGACTCTCAGAGCCATCGCTCAGGCTGCGGCAAGTAAAAAGTCTCCAGTTTTAATCGAGGCTAGTCAGGGCGAGGTTGAGGCTATGGGGTTGGCTAACTTACGCGATATGGTTGATAACTATAAGTCTGAACTTGATATTGAGATGTATATAAACCTTGATCATTCGCCATCAGTTGAGGCGGCAAAGGCTGGAATTGATGCCGGTTTTGAATTTATTCATATCGATGTTTCCCAAGCCAATAAAGAGGCCACGGATGATGAAATTATTTCCGCTACCAAGGAAATAGTAGAATATGCCAAAAAAACTGGTGCCCTAGTTGAAAGCGAACCCCATTATTTTGCCGGCAGCTCCAATGTCCATAATGAGCCAATCGACTACGAGGAAATCAAAAAGACCTTTTCGACACCGGCTGGATCAAAGGAGTTTGTAACCGCGACTGGCATTGATACCTTTGCAGCAGCGGTCGGAAACCTGCATGGCCTCTATCCAGTGCCAAAACAACTAGATTTGAACTTACTGCGACAAATTCGCAGTAGTATTGATTGCTACATCAGCTTGCACGGCGGAAGTGGCACACCGCCGGAACAGTTTAAGCAGGCGGCTGAGATCGGCGTGAGCAAGGTCAACATCAATTCGGAACTCCGTAAGACCTTTCGTGAAACCTTGGAGGAACAGCTCAAATCCAACCCTGATGAATATGCCATTGTTAAACTGATGCCACCAGTCGTTGAGGCTCTACAAAAGATTGTCGAAGCCAAAATGGACATTTTTGGATCCAGTGGCAAGGCCCATAGTTAAAAAAATCCGTGACGCGAGCCACATTACAACCCCAAGCATAACTGCTATCATGTTGATATGAATCGCAAGCTGAGCGTCGTCACAATCGGGGCGGCAACTCAAGACGTTTTCCTGACCGGTAAGACCTTTGCGGCTAAGCGTGACGTTCGCACTCAAGATAACGTTGAGCAGTTTCCGCTCGGCGCTAAACTGCCGGTCGAAGATGTACACTTTGATACTGGAGGCGGCGGCACCAATTCAGCTGTGACCTTTGCCCGCCAAGGTTTCAACGTTAGTACGCTGGCAAAAGTTGGTCACGATTCGGCCGGGGCTGAAGTCATTCGAGTTCTGCGCCGCGAGGGGGCTGTAACTAACCACTTGGCCTTCGACGCCAAACTCAAGACCGGGTATTCTGTAATCCTGACGGCTCCGAAAGGTGAGCGAACCGTCTTGGTTTACAGAGGAGCCTCGCACAATCTGCAAGTTCAAGATTTCCCCTTGCGGAACCTGGAGGCGGACTGGTTCTACATCTCATCACTGGCCGGCAACTTAGACCTATTGGAAAGATTATTAAAATACGCTAACGCCCACGGCATCGAAGTAGCGCTTGACCCTGGCAACGCCGAACTGGAAAAAGCCAAAGATCTCAAACGTCTATTGCCACTAGTTAGGGTACTCAAAGCCAACCGCGAGGAATTTGCCATGCTTTTTGGTAATGGTGAGCCGAACCAACTATTGCGGGCCGCCGCTGACCAAGTTCAATACGCCATTATGACCGATGGTGGCAAAGGCTGCCTGGCCACCGATGGAGCCAGCCTATACCAATGCGGCCAATACCAAAAAGTCAAAGTCGTTGATCGGACCGGTTCAGGTGATGCTTTTGGTTCGGGTTTTGTGGCGGCTCTAGCTAGGGGTGATTCGATCGAACAAGCTTTGACCTTGGCTAGTGCTAATGCCACGGCCGTGGTGCGCAAAGTCGGCGCTAAAGATGGAATTTTGCAAGCCGGTGCTAGGCTAAAAAAAATGGACATAGAGGTGAGCGAACTATGAGCGTTATTGCCGAATTGCTGCTGGCCAAAGAACCATTGCTAGATTATGCCATCGAGCAGCTGGAAGACATTACTCAAAATCAGGGTATTGATGCCAAACTAACGGCTGAAATTGCCGAAAAGTCGGCCGAACGTTTGCTTCGACTAAATTTAAAGCCCGACTCCTCTGGTCCAGAAATCTACGAATCGCTGCTTAGAATAGTGGCCCGCCACGACGAGCATTTGGCCAAAACCCTCGGTGGCCAAGACCCAACCAGTATCCCAGAAATGATCCCTTTGATTGTGGCCAAGGTCCAGGCCTTGGATTTGCCAAAAAGGGGTTTCTTCCTGAAAGAATCAGTGGCACGCGAGATGCTGGTGGCTCACCCGCCAACGAATGTCATGCAACGACTTGGTTATAGCGACATCAACCAACTACTCGAACGCGAGAATCTCTACGAAGTTTATTTGTCATTGCGCTTTGGCGAGGAAGCTGATTGGTTGAACCAATTCGACGATAGTTACAAATCCTTACAGGCAACCGATTTTGAAACCCGCGACCTTAATTTAGTTGTCTTCGACCCCACTAAATGGGGTGATATAGCCGAGCACTTTATTCAAAAAAAGCGCCACAATATCACTCATTCAAAAGAAATGGGTGCAATTGGGGTGATGCCGATGACGGCTTTGCACATGCGCGGAATCACCCTAAAGGTTCTGCCCCTATTGGTCCACTATTATAACGAAGTCCATTTGTATAGCGCGTTTTTTAAATTGATGAAGACCAAACGTAATTTTGGTGAAATTGTGGCCACGACTTTAATTGCTGACCCACCTAGGGTCAGGATTTTGGGCCACAAGAGAGTCCATTGGCGCATCATTCAGCGTTACTATGGTAAATTGCCAAAAGAGCACCATCCTGAACAATTCGAACCACATGTTCAGCCGGAGGACTTGCATTGGCGCAAGGCCGAAGAAGTGCTTTATCAGACTGATCCTGAACTCGAATTCTGGCGCGATCTTGATTATGTAGCCGTGATTCGCCCTAGCGGCACGGTGACTTTCAACCTAATGGATATTAGTTTGAGCTACTCCAATCAAATTGCTTACGCTGATCGATATCTTTACCACTTTCGCGAAGCCTTGTGGAATGAATTATTTGCCCGATATTTAGGCGAGAAAACTTTGGAAGCTCAAGTCCTGGAACGGCTTGATAATGATGTCATTGCCCCGGAGGAATTGGTATGAAGCATACTTATCAAATTTGCATTTCGGGGGCCGCGGCTGGCGATAGCGTCGAGGTCGCCTCAGGTTTCGTTAAAGATGTGGCCAAAGAGGTGATACGGCGTGGCCACATTGTTCTAACCGGGGCCAGCACCGGACTACCTCACATCGCGGCTCTGGCCGCCCAGCTGGCCGGCGGTCCATCAATCGGTTTTTCGCCGGCTGCCAACCGCGTGGCTCACATCCGGACCTATCATTTACCACTCAACGGCTTTGATACCATCCTCTATACCGGCTTTGGCTATACCGGCCGCGACCTCCTGCTAGTGCGCTCAGGTGATGCCATGATCATGGTCGGCGGCCGCATCGGCACATTAAACGAGCTGACGATCGCCATTGAAGAACATAAACCGATTGGTGTTCTGGTCGGCTCGGGTGGGGAGACGGCCGAGGTCCAGCATGTTCTAAAAGCCGCCAAACGTATCCGCAGCAACATCATTTTTGGTGATGATCCAGTCAAGTTGGTGGCTGACGTCATCAAAGTGGTTGATAAGAAATACGCAAAGCTGCGCAAGAACTAGTTGCAAAAGTCAATTGATTTCGCTAAAGTAAGCATTAGCATTAAAACAAAATGGTGAGCACTCATGAAAAGACTATTTAATCAGCGCGGCATGATCGATATTGTTTTGATTATTGTCGTCTTTGTTTTAGCGGCTGGCCTGGGCGGCTACGTTTATTATCGGCAACAACAAAACAAAAAGGCTACCGATGCGGCCTCCGGTGGTGTTATCGTGGCGCGGCACGTCGACCCCTATGCCGGTTGGAAAACCTACACATCGGTTAGCGAAAAGGTCACTTTTAAATTCCCGCCGACCTGGAAGATGGTCGAAGAGGCTAATCAAATGGGTCTTGATGGTAATGACAAACGAGTCATTCTAACCGGCACTAGTGGCTTTGTGCTGAATTACTTTGATTCAATTGGGGGGCTAGGCGGAAGTTGTATTGATCAGCCTAACGTTAAGTTAACAGCCGCTACCAAGGTCACCATTCCCAAAAGCAAATCGGATATTTATTTGATAGAAAGCGGCGATCAAGTTGCCTTGGACTCGGCCGTACTAACCGGCAAAGCTCCAGCAGTTGGGGATACCGGCAGCTGTATCTACGCACCGCTGATGCCAGGTAAAGACGGCGATCACCACATTGCTTTTACCACTAGTGCCCTATTGCCATCAGGGACGCCAAAGACCTTACCGGCAGCTCAAACCAAAGATTTTGAAACCGCTAAGTTGATCCTTAAGAGCTTTAGCTATCAGTAAAAAAATAATCTGACTAAATGCGCGTTATTGCGAAGCCTCCCAAAACCGAATCCGGATTCGTCGGGATTATTATTGTCATCTTAGTTTTAATTACGGTTGGGGCTTGGATAGTGTCAAGGTACATCAATAAACACCCTGAAACAACTGAGCAGGTTGTGCCGGTCAATACTGTGGAACAAGGCAGTAAGGCCATCGATAAAGCCAAAACCCTACAAAACTCCTACCAAAACCCAACTACGCAGTACTAAGCTCGCTTGCTATACTTAGGGGATGGCTGACTTCAAGCTAAAAAGCGAATATAAGCCAACTGGTGATCAGCCACAAGCGATTGCCAAACTGACGCAAGGGCTTGGCGATAAGCTGCGCGAGCAGACTTTGCTTGGCGTAACCGGTAGCGGCAAGACTTTCACTATGGCTAACATTGTGGCAAACGTCCAAAAACCGACCTTAGTGCTCTCCCATAACAAAACCTTGGCTGCCCAACTGTATGGTGAGTTCAAAGAGTATTTCCCCGAGAACGCTGTGCAGTACTTTGTCAGCTACTATGATTATTATCAGCCCGAGGCCTATATTCCTCGCAGCGACACCTACATCGAAAAAGATTCCTCGATCAACGAAGAAATCGAACGCCTGCGGCATGCCGCCACTATGTCGCTCTTAACGCGCCGCGATGTGCTGATTGTGGCGAGTGTGAGCTGTATCTATGGACTAGGTGACGTTGAAGATTACACCGCCATGACCTTGGAATTAAAAACCGGCCAGCGGCAGTTGCGTGATAAATTACTGCGCCGCTTAACCGACATTCAATATGATCGCAACGATCTCGACTTCACTCGCGGACGTTTTCGAGTAAGGGGCGATACTATCGAGGTCTATCCAATTGGCGAAGAAACGGCCTACCGCCTGGAGTTCTTTGGCGATGAGCTCGAGCACATTAAACAGGTTGATCCTCTGACTGGTGAGGTTTTAGCCCAACCCGATAGCCTAAAGATTTTCCCAGGGAGCCATTATGTTACTCCAGCCGAAAAGTTAAAATCGGCCGTGGTTAGAATCAAAGCCGAGCTGGCCGAAAGATTGAAGCAGTTGCGGGCGGCTGGCAAACTATTGGAGGCCCAGCGGCTGGAGCAGAGGACCAATTATGACATGGAAATGCTGGAGCAGACTGGCTTTGTTTCTGGCATTGAGAATTACTCGCGTTATCTGAGTAACCGCGAGCCCGGCGAACAGCCAGCCACACTGCTTGATTACTTTCCCGACGACTTCCTGCTGTTTGTGGATGAGAGCCATATGACCATACCTCAAGTTCGTGGCATGTATAACGGCGATCGGGCTCGTAAAGAAACTTTAGTCGAATACGGCTTTCGCTTGCCCAGTGCCCTCGATAATCGCCCCCTCCAGTTTGCCGAATTTGATCAGCACATTAATCAAATTATCTACGTTTCGGCCACACCAGCGGATCACGAAATAAGCAGGTCAAAACAAGTCGTGGAACAAGTTATTCGGCCAACCGGACTCCTGGACCCACCGATTGAGGTCCGACCGATTGCCGGCCAAATTGATGATTTGATCGCCGAAATTCGAGCCACTACCGCTAAAAGCCAGCGAGTGCTTGTGACTACTCTGACCAAACGCATGGCCGAGGATTTAACTGATTATTTAAAAGAACTTGGCATCAAAGTCCAATATTTGCATTCCGAAGTCCACACCCTTGAACGTACGGACATTCTGCACGATCTGCGGCTGGGGGTTTACGATGTGGTAGTGGGGATCAATCTGCTCCGCGAGGGCTTGGATTTGCCGGAAGTCAGTCTAGTCGCCATTTTGGATGCCGATAAAGAAGGTTTTTTGCGTAACGAGCGGGCTCTCATCCAAACCATCGGCCGGGCCGCCCGCCACATTGATGGCCGCGTGATTATGTATGCCGATACCACCACCGATTCGATGCGGCGGGCCATTGAGGTGACTGATCGCCGACGCCAGATTCAAACGGATTATAATCGTGAACATAATATTACACCCGAGGGTATCACTAAAGCCCTGCGGGATCGGATGAACAAGACCGAAGAAAAAAGTGAAGAAGAAGTTCGCCGGATTGATTTCAAGGCCATCCCGCGGGATGAGCGTAAGTTTTTAGTCAAACAATTGACCGACCAAATGGAACTAGCGTCTCAAAACCTCCAGTTCGAAAAAGCCGCTAGCTTGCGGGATCAAATCGCCGAGATCAACGAAAGTCTCAAACCAAAACGGTAACTTCTTTTATGGACAAAAGTTCTCGGATATCGTAGAATAGTTTGGTTCGATTCTCTATCGGAGGTTCAATTGTGCAGTTGGTCAGTAAAGTTGCCTCTGCCATTTTGGCTGGGTGTGTGATAATGGCTGGGCTTTTTGCCGAGCTCAAGGCCTCCCAGGCTGCCAGTGTGGGGGTCAAATAATGCACGCCGGCGACCCGAAACTTCCCTATTTTTTCCAAGACGAGGGCCACTACATTGGGCCATTCGTGGACCAACCCAAACGCCGCCACCGACTGCTTCGAGCGATCGGGCGAGGCTTGTCCAAGGCTTGGCGTAACGGCGACCAGCTGGTACAAGACGTCACAAGAGCAAAGGATGATTCATGAGTGAATTCTGGCGCCAGCTAGAAAGCTGGCTGGGTCTTGTGATGATCTTGTTGGTCGTCCTGTTCGGCCTTGTAATGTACCTGAGCGACCGACCAGCCTTTCGCCGGTGGTACTTCCGCCGCCAATTCAAACGCCAGCGCCGTAACACCAGAGTCGGCAAGTGAAGCGAACATGCAACCCATTGGACCTCGGCGGTAGCAATACTGCCAAGGTCCTGATCGTTTTAACACCACGACACTAATCATCCCTTAGCTTCTTGATAATTGTCGCCAGTGGGCGTATACTCTACCTCTGTACTTTTAGTGGGGTCATTATATGCAAGACCGCATCATCGTGCGTGGGGCCAGGGAACACAATCTCAAGAACATTAATGTCGAAATCCCACGCGATAAATTAGTTGTAATCACTGGGCTGTCTGGTTCTGGTAAATCATCGCTAGCTTTCGATACTATTTATGCCGAGGGCCAACGCCGTTACGTTGAATCACTGAGCGCCTACGCCCGCCAGTTTCTTGGTCTGATGGAAAAACCCGATGTTGATCAAATCGAGGGTTTGAGCCCGGCCATTTCAATCGATCAAAAATCAAGCTCCCGAAATCCACGCTCAACCGTTGGCACCGTGACTGAAATTTACGACTATTTGCGACTGCTGTTTGCTCGCATCGGCACACCTCATTGTCCGATCTGCGGTCGCGAAGTTACGCGCCAAACCTCCGGCCAGATTGTTGATCAAGTTTTAGCGCTGCCAGCCGATAGCCGGATTATGATTTTGGCTCCCATTATCGATGATAAAAAAGGCGAACATCGCCATGTCGCCATTAATCTGCGTAAAGCCGGTTATTCGAGGGTGCGGGTTGACGGCACCATTTATGACGTTAATGAATTTCCGGATCTAGATAAGCAACGCAAACACACAGTTGAAGCGGTGGTCGATCGTTTGAGTGTGGATGTTGAGATCCGGCAACGCCTAACCGAATCAGTCGAACAGGCTTTAGCGCTGGGTGAAGGCGTGGCCAAGGTGCTGGAAGTAGATAGCGGCTCCGAGCACACCTTTAGTGAGCATTACGCCTGCGAACTCCACCCCGAAGTTAGCCTGCCGGAAATCGCTCCGCGTAACTTTTCTTTCAATTCACCCCATGGCGCCTGCCCGCATTGTACTGGACTAGGCCATCGCTTGGAGGTAGATCCGGAACTAATTATTCCCAACCGGCGGCTGTCGATTGCCGAGGGTTCGATCCGGCCCTGGGCCAGAACCACTGCTCGCCTGAGTTGGTATTCGAAATTATTGGAATCAGTTGCCAAAGCCAACCGTTTTTCGATCGATGTGCCGATTAGCGACATGAAGCCGGCCGACCTCAAACTGATACTCTACGGCGCCAGCGATCAACCCATTAGCGTCCGTGGCCCCGGTGGTCGCACCTACCACACCACTTACGAGGGGGTGATACCGAACTTAGAGCGCCGCTATCACGAAACTGATTCAGACTTTGTGAAGCGCGAAATTGAAAAGTATATGGCTGAGCGCGAATGTCCGGTCTGCCTTGGCCGCCGCTTGAAGCCGGAAATGTTAGCCGTTACCGTTATGGATAAATCGATCGTCGATATAACAACTTTATCAATTGATGAAGCCGCCGACTTCTTCGCGGCTCTAAAGTTAGCGCCTCGCGAAGCCGAAATTGCCCGCCAGATTTTAAAGGAAGTTCGAGAGCGGCTGCAATTTCTCCAAGATGTTGGGCTGTCTTACCTAACGCTTGATCGTAGTGCCAACACTTTGGCTGGTGGTGAGGCTCAACGCATCCGCCTAGCCACCCAAATCGGCTCTAGTTTGATGGGCGTGCTCTATATTTTGGATGAACCTTCGATTGGCTTGCATCAACGTGATAATGATCGACTAATTTCGACCCTGACCCGCTTGCGCGATTTAGGTAATACCGTTATCGTCGTTGAACATGATGAGGACACCATCCGGGCTAGCGATTACGTAATTGATATTGGTCCGCTAGCAGGTGAGCATGGTGGGCGAGTGGTGGCCGCGGATACTCCCGACAAACTACATAGACACAAAGAGAGTTTGACGGCCAAATATCTAACTGGTGAGCTTAGTCTGCCGGTGCCTTTGAAGCGGCGCAGTGGTAATGGCAAAAGTCTAGTTATCAAAAACGCTCGCGAACACAACTTACAGAACATTGATGTGGAAATTCCGCTAGGTCGATTCGTGACTGTTACTGGTGTATCGGGTTCGGGTAAGTCCAGCCTGATAAATGACATCTTAGCCAAGAAATTGTCTCAAGTTTTCCATCGAGCTGGCGATGTCCCCGGTCAGCATGATGACATTGTGGGGCTGAGTGCTCTGGATAAAGTTATTAGTGTTGATCAATCACCAATTGGCCGCACGCCCCGCAGCAACCCAGCCACCTATACTGGTGTGTTTACTGACATTCGGGATCTTTTTGCAGCCACACCAGAAGCCAAAATCCGCGGTTACAAGGCTGGACGCTTCAGCTTTAATGTTAAGGGTGGCCGCTGCGAAGTTTGCCGGGGTGATGGCATTTTGAAAATTGAAATGCACTTTTTGCCCGATGTCTACGTGACTTGCGAAGAATGTAAGGGCAAGCGTTACAACCGCGAGGCCTTGGAGATTCACTACAAGGGCAAAAACATTTCCGAGGTCTTGGATATGACGGTCGAAGAAGCCGTGGAGTTTTTTGAAAACATTCCCTCGGTACGGCGCAAATTCGAAACCCTTAATAATGTTGGTTTGGGCTATATTCACTTGGGTCAAGCTGCTACCACTTTTAGCGGTGGAGAGGCTCAGCGCATCAAACTAGCCACCGAGCTGGCTCGCCGCAGCACCGGCCGGACACTCTATATTTTGGATGAGCCAACCACCGGCCTGCACTTTGATGACGTCAAACGTTTATTAGGGGTGCTCGAGGCTCTAGTCGAAATGGGTAATTCGGTTTTGGTGATCGAGCATAACCTAGATGTAATTAAAAGCTCCGATTGGGTGATCGATCTAGGTCCCGAAGGCGGAACCGCTGGTGGGTTGGTCGTGGCCACTGGTACACCTGAGAAAATCGCCGGTGTCGAAAAGTCTCACACCGGGCGCTATTTAAAGCGGGTCTTGGCTAAGAAAGCTGTTCCAAAGACTCAAGCCAAACCTAAGGCCGAAGTCAGTTTAAAATAACTAGGGGCCGCTGGCAGCATAGGTGGCACCCGTATCTTCCAGCGTGGTCGAAACAGTGTAGGTTTTACGAACAACCGTGTAGTGATAATCACTACCATTCGGATCTTTGGGCACGCTAGTCAAATACTTGGGCGCTAACTTGGCCAGACTACTGGGTAGAGTTTTGTTGGCCAAGAAGTACTTCTTGAGCGCGGCACTAATGGCATCAACGTCACTGCGGCGCTGGTAATCTCGGGTCTGAATGCCGGCTCTAGCAGCAAAAATATCACCTAAATTGCTCGCACCTGTCGGCAGTGAGGGCTCAGTGGCCGCATTATATTGATCAAATTTTAGAGTCAGAGTGCCGCTTAAACCCAGATCCTTGCTATTTAGGTGGAGTATCAATTTATCGTAACTGGTGCTGGTCCAGAGATCATAGGTTACATTTAGCTGATTCAAATTACTGACTAACAAATCTATATCGCAGCCCTGCGGCAGGGAACTATTAATGTTTTCCCAAGCGGCCGCTAAACTATGGCTATCGACGCTGCCGCGCAGATGAGTTGTAGTATGACCATCGGCTTTTTGGCCATAAAGTATCAACGGCGAATAATGCAGTTGGATTTGGCGGATGGCCTGGTACCAAACTAGGGCAGACGGATATTTTGAGTCTGGTCGAGTTTCGCAATAGTACTTGTACAGACTGGTATCGAGTTTGGTTTGGTAGTACTGGTTGGACTGTAATCGGTAAGTATAGGCGCCCTGGTTATAGCGGATAAAGGGTAAGTCGTTACCACTTAGTTTGGTATAAAGGTTACCACCCTTGGCCACCATGGTTCCTTGGTAGTTGCGGTTACCGAACTGGCCATCAAAATTGAGCTGGTCGCTAGTGCCTTTTTTGGCATAAACACCATTAAAGTCCAGATTACTATTTACGACTTCCAAAAAAGCCGAACCGTGCAAGCTGAGGTTGCCAGCCAGGTTAAACGAATTAGCCGCCGCTACCTTAGTTTGGAAGTTGCGGCCAGCCGCCCGAGCCGGCAAAATGTAGGCCGCCAGCAGAATACCCAGCACTAAAACAATCACGGCAACAACGGTGATAGTTTTGACTGGCCGCGGATTTTTTGGTGGAGCCGGTGGGCTAGGAGGTGTCTCGGCAACCGGTTGACTAGAGAGCTGTGGCGCCGGGCTGGCCGTCTTGGTTTGTTCTGGTGGTGAAGCTACTCTGGCAACCGTCGGCGATTTAGCACTACGCTTGCCCGGGCCAGCGTAGCCGCAATTTAAACACAAATAACCAGCTTTGGACTTAACCAGCTGATGCTCACACACTGGACAGGTCATATTAGAAGCATAACAGATTTGAGATGATTTTGTCACTCCGAGCAAATATCCCATCCCCAATCATCCGCTCCAACCCCATCTTCCTCCCAGACTCTCTGCTCTGCGTCTTTGTCGTTCGGCCTTAAGACTGACTCGCGAGTTATCGTCGCTCGTTTAGCGGACGAACAGTCTTTCGGCTCGAACGACCATTATCTTTTTCCATGCAGCAGATTGCGAAGGACTAAGTAAGGGGAGATATAGACTGAGCAATCTGCTCTAGATGATCTAGAAAAGAAAGCTACCCCACCAATTTTTTTGTATCGACAGCAATAGAAAGTATTACAGGGGTAAGAGATGAGAGCTTACACAAAAAATTGGTGGGGAGAGAGATTAGAATGCCTGCCAGCGGGTGGGAGAAGAATGAAAAAGCGGTACCGAACGAATGTTCAGTACCGCCATTTACGGACGCGATCAAGTCTGCTTCCGATCGGCTACCAATGCAGCTACGCCGCCAACGACCACGGAGTTAATCACCACCAGGATCACCAGGATCCACTGGCTATTGGTGGTTGGCCCGTTGTAGAACCCCACCACCCACCAGTCGAGTAGCGCTATCGCAACGAAGATGAACAGCAAGAACAGTCCAGTGGCTGTTAGCAACAGTAAATTTCGCACCACTTTGCCTCGGTGGTTCATCCTGGTTCCTCAGCCTCATGATCGAGGTCGATTACCGTTTCGTCTGCAGCCCTGGGCCGATGTGGATCCGGACTCATGCCACAGATGAAGGTTCCGACAATGAGCAGCAACGCGCAAGACAGTGCCACTGTCCCCAGTAGGTGGTCTTGGATGTAGGACAGGTGCGAGAGGGCTAGTGATACCAGTCCGGCGAAACCAAGAACGAGAGCCGTAAACAGAACAGTTTTCCACGCATCACTGGGGGTGAATTCGGATTCTTCCGTCGAGGTGTCACTGATCATCTCACCCATTTTCGATCTCCTCACGTTCGGCCCGCCGATACGACCAAAGGTAGAGCCCAGTCCCGAGCGCTACCAATGCGACACCAGTCCCAATTGCGGTTAGAGTCTCGCCGAGCGGGCGATTGGCAATGATCACAGCGCAGATGGCGGCTCCAAGGGCAATAGTTACGGCAATCGCCATTCGAATCTTCTCGGATTTTGAAACTTTGTCAGGGTCCATCGTTCTCCCCTCAAACGAACTGGGCTAAAAGTATAACTTTTAGGGTTTAAAGTCAAATATTTCGTTATAATAGTCCCATGGCCATCAAACTGGAAACAAAACTGAAGAACTTGCCGACTCAACCGGGCGTTTACTTTTTTAAAGATAGCGACGGTAAAATTATTTACATCGGCAAAGCCGCGGTGCTCAAGAACCGAGTTGGTTCGTATTTCCAAAAAACCGCCAAAGACCCCAAAACGACTTTGCTGGTGGCTGATATTCACGATCTAGATTGGATTACGGTCGAATCCGAAGTTGAAGCCTTATTCTTGGAATCCGAATTCATCAAACGCTACCGACCGAAATATAACATCGACCTCAAAGACGACAAACACTGGATTTATTTGAAAATCACTAGCCAAGCTAAGTTTCCAGTTGTTAGCTACGTTCGCCGGCCGATGGACGATAAAAGTGCCTATTTTGGGCCGTTTACTTCAAGCGATGCAGTGCGGCGGGCTATGAAGATGCTGCGCAAAATCTTCCCATATGTTACCCACGAAACCTTGCCGCCCAGGGCTTGCCTGCAAGCCCATTTGGGTCTTTGCCCGAATCCGGAAGAAGGCGCCATTGATTCAGCTACTTACAAACGTCGTAACATCCGCAACCTGGTGCTGTATTTGAGTGGCCAGCAAGATAAATTGATGCAGCAGTTAGAAAAAGACATGCAGCGGGCGGCCAAAAAACGCGATTTTGAAGCCGCTGGCCGAGCTCGCGATCAGTTACGTGACCTGCGGGCCTTGGCCAAGCAAATGATCTTTGGCGACAATGAAGCCTTTGATTTGAGCCGCGATCAGGCTCTGGTTGGCTTGGCCGAGCGCTTGGGTTTGCCCAGCGCACCCCGCCGGATCGAGGCCTACGACATCAGTCACATGCAGGGTAGCGACAATGTGGCTAGCATGATCGTATTTACCGACGGTGTGCCCAACCAGGACGAATATCGGCGCTTCAAAATGCGTTTGGTTGGAAATGATGATTTTGCTCACATGCGTGAAGTTATTCAGCGGCGTTTTAGTGGCAAGCCACTAGTCGATTGGGCCAAGCCAGATTTAATTTTGATTGATGGTGGCAAGGGCCAGCTATCCAGTGCTCTAGCGGTGATGGGGGAGTTGGGGATTTCGATACCAGCGATCGGTTTAGCCAAACGCGAGGAAGAAATCATTCGCTACGTTGGCGGGGCTTCTAAGATGTCATCCTCGACCGGAAAGCCGCATGATGTGGGCGCTCCGGATCGGGGATCTCTTAATCTCAGAGATTCTCAATCAGAAGCGTCTTCGGTGAATCGAAGCCTTTCTATTGAGAATGACAATACGGGAAAATTCGAAACCATTTTGCTACCCAAAGACTCGCATGTTTTACAATTACTGCAGCGGGTCCGCGATGAGGCCCATCGGTTCGCCGTCACTTACCATGCCCTGCTGCGCGGTCAGCGTCAAACCAAATCGCAGCTTGATGATATTCCCGGCGTAGGACCCGCCACCCGCAAACGGCTAATCAAACAATTTGGTAGCCTGCGCGGGGTTAAACTGGCTAGCGTCGATGAGCTAGCGGCCACCGTTGGCAGTTCCAAGGCCAAATTAATCAAAGAGAGGGTGGGATAATGAGTCGCAAACAACTCGAAAAAGCCCTGCGTCGGGCGAACACTCGGGATAAAAAACGCCAAACTCGCATGAAAGTCAGTGGCAAAAGCGTCTTTGCGTTGGCCAGGAAGGTCAAGTGATGGCTCGCCAAAGTCGACTCAGATACATTACGATTGACGTCAACGACATGCCGACGGCAGTCAAGTTCTGGAGCCAGGCGTTAGGTGCAACACCCGAAGGCCAGTCCGACACCTTCCAGCGATTGGTTGTACCCGACAGCTCGGTGGGTATATTTTTGCAATTGGTGCCTGAACCCAAGACGGCCAAAACCCGCATGCACCTTGATTTGGTGGCAACCAATCCGACGGAGGAGGTGGAACGCTTGGTTAAGCTAGGCGCCAAAGTCATTCGACCGCTACCAAAAGCCGGTTTCCAATTTGCCGTTTTGAGCGACCCTTTCGAAAACGAGTTTTGCGTCTTACCAGAATAAAAAGTCGAGCTCCGTCTAACAACGGAGCTCATTGGAACTTTGCAGAAATTGGATGTATCGCTGCAGTCGGGCCCGGGTAGATGGGTGCAGACGCTTGAGGTCGTCTTCGCTCAAATCCATCAGCCTTGGTTTTGCGATTAGCCAGTGGTCGACTCTTTGGGAGTAATGAAGCCATTCACCGCCATACACCCTACCGTAGTGACCGCAACGACACTTACCGTGGGGGAGAAGGCATTCGCGGCAGATCAATACCAGGCGTCTCCTCAGTTTTTGAACCAAGTTCTCAAAAACCGCTCGTGCTGATTTTACTTTGGCGAGATCACTACGCTCCGGCTCACTGTCGTTTAGGAAGTTGATCAGATCTTCGATCTCTACAAAATCTTTGTAGTTGAGTTCTCGTTGGACAAAGGTGATATGGCCTTCCAGGGCTAGTTCTGCGACTAGCGTAGTCAGTTCGTTGATGCGATCAGCATCTGCCAACGGTTGAACTTCGACATCAAAGCGTTTCAGAAGCAGTTCCGGCATAACAGCACCTCACTGTCAAGATCGGGTTATGTTATCGTATCAACGGGATCGCAAAAACACAACTGAAGCAGTGAGTCTCGCAACGTGTGAGCCCTCATGCTACAATGGTTGGCGCAATGCTGAAACAGTTTTTACTGCGGTGGTTGGTCAACTTCCTGGGTTTGTGGATAGCCGCCAATTTAGTCACAGGAATCACGTATGGCGACAAAGTTCGCTATCTTGTTTTTGCAGCCTTGATTTTTTCGATCGTCAACGCTTTGATTCGGCCGCTGGTGATCATTCTGGCCCTGCCAGCCATTGTTCTAACGTTGGGGCTCTTTACCCTAGTTGTTAATACTCTAATGCTCTACCTGGTGACTGTCTTCTACCACCCATTCCACGTCAATTCGTTTTGGGCAGGGCTTCTGGCCGTCATCGTTATCTGGCTAGTTAACTATCTCTTAAACGACTTACGTCAACCTAATTTGGAAAAGCATGAAAAGCCTGTTTAATATCGTGGCCGCTCTCTCGGCCGTCCTCATGATCGGTGCCATCCTTATGCAATCTCAGGGTTCAAGCCTGGGCACAGCCTTTGGTGGTGAAAGTAATGCCTACCGCAGTAAACGCGGAGCCGAAAAGTTGCTCTATAATGCCACCATCATTCTGGCGGTCATTTTTGTATTATCGCTACTGTTGAGCTTGTTGTCTAAAAGTTAATGTTTGCTTATTTTCGGTTTCGTTTCCAACGTCAGCGGCGGCGCCTGCGCCGAGAATTCCGGGTGCTGGCCAGTTGGAGTCGAAATTACATCAATCGTCACATCTGGGGTAAATGGCGTCAACTGGGCATCATTCGCCGCTTGGTAGTGGTTTGGTGGGGGTTAGCCATTGCACTGGTGCTGGCCTTACTCTGGCAGAGTGGCCAACTCAGTAAGCCCTACCACCACATTAGCCAAGCCAAAGGTGCCGTCATGGCCGAGGGTTCAGTTGGTCAGATCAAAGTCATTAATCCGGTCCTGCCAGACACTCAGGCTTCGGCCGATGTCAGCCGACTGATTTTTAACGGTCTAGTACGTTATAACACCAAGGGTGCCCTGGAGCCGGATTTGGCCACCAGTTGGGATATTAGCGCCGATGGCAAAACCTACACCTTCCATTTGCGCCGGGGCGTCAAATGGCATGACGGCGTGCCATTTACCTCGGAGGATGTGGCTTTCACCTTGGCCGCCATCCAAAATCCCGATTCTAGATCGCCGGTGGCGCCCAGCTGGCAGGGCATTACGGCCGATCCAATCGATGAGTTGACGCTAGTCTATCATTTACCCAACGCCTACCCGCCCTTCCTAGCGGCTTGCACTCAGGGCATCATCCCGCGACATTTGCTGGAATCGATTGAACCCTCAGCGCTGAGAGCTAATGACTTTAACCAAAAGCCGGTTGGGACCGGTCCTTACAAAATCTCTAGTTTCGAATCGGCCGGCCATCGTGTAATGCTTACGGCCAACAACGATTATTACGGCGGTCGGCCCAAAATTCATCAATTTGAATATCGCTGGTACGATTCAACATCGAAGCTGCATGAGGCCTATGCCAAGCGCCAAATTCTGGCCTTTGGAGACGTGGAACCCAGCCAAATCAGCCAAATCGCGGGTTTGCCCAACCTCAAGTTACATACTTACTCTCAACCTAATCAGTCAATTTTGATCATGCGCAACTCACAAACCATCCTTAGAGATAAAAACGTCCGAGCGGCTATCAATCTGGCAACCGACCGCAATCAAATTATTAATGATGCTTTGGTTGGGCAGGCCGATATAAGCGCTGGGCCGCTACTGCCCGGCCAGGTGGGCTTTGCTGGCAAGTTGCAATTGCCCAAAACCAATTTAGAGGCCGCCCAGAAGTTGTTGGACCAAGCTGGCTGGGTTAAAGGCAACGATGGCTTTAGGGCCAAAGACGGTCAAGTTTTAGAGCTAACTTTAGTCACTCGTGACGGCGGGGTTTGGCCACAGGTGGCCGGTGATATTAAGACCCAACTGGCTCGAGCTGGCATAGCCATTAAGGTGCGCACAGCCGATTTAGAGACGTTGGAACAAACCTACATCCGGCCACGTAATTACGACCTGTTACTATTTGGCTATCAAATCGGCCCCGACCCAGACGTTTACGCTTTTTGGGAATCATCGCAGGGCAGCGATCCCGGATTGAACTTAGCTGTCTATAATGCGCCAATCGCCGATAAGGCCTTGGAAGCTGGTCGCATCAACCCCAACCCCCAAGTCCGCAAAGGCAAATATTTAACTTTTCAGCAGCAGTGGTTGGCCGATGTGCCGAGCGTGCCGCTCTATAGCACCGACTACATATATGCCGCTTCCAGTAGAGTGGTTGGGATCAGCGGGACTAAATTAATGGACCCGACCGATCGCTTTTACAATATTCAGAACTGGACCATCGCCGAAGCGCCAGTGCGCTAAACTAGTAACGAGCCTTGTTTTAGCGTAAAATTGTGGTTTTAATAATACGAAGCGAAAAACCAATCCGCCATTTGGCGGATGTTTAGAGCTTCGAGAGGAGAAACTGTTTGTAAGCTGAAGCAAGTTGGATTACTTGCGTAAGCTGGAGTACAGTTTGGACGAGGGCGAGTGGTGAAATGGTAGACACGCTAGCTTCAGGAGCTAGTGGGGGCAACCCCGTGGAGGTTCAAGTCCTCTCTCGCCCACCAAAATATGAACTTTAAGACACTTCCTTGTGTCTCTTTTTTATTGGTAACGGTTAAGTATGTTGGGAACTAATTCCTTAAAATAAATGAAACCGCCCCGCGAAGAGGGCGGCTCTATTGTGAGCGCGTCCTTACGCGTAGGCGGATTACCCAACCGTTCATTGATCTCAGACCTTAAAGATCAAGCAGTCATGGGTTGAGTTAGATCGTTCTGTGATCTTCTTAAGGCCTCGTCGTTTGACATGCCGACGGCTCGGAAACAGACATTGACGCTTGGCAAGGCCGCCTCAAGCTGCTCGGCTCTGTCCCGAGCCGTGAACAAGCAAGCTGGAGCCGTCTGGCAATTTGGTAGCCTTTCTATAAAGGTCCAGCTCCAGAATCGGTACTTGATCTGATAGCGTAAGTAGTACTCGTGCCAATCCAAATCGCCTAAGTCGCCGACTTGGTGGTACTTCGACGATGGTCGAACGGTGACTTCACGAGGCGGTTTGAGCGACAATCGAGCAATCCAGCCATCGAAATCCTTAATCTTAGGCATTTGATACCATCCTTTTGGATATGGTACACAACTTATCCCGGGCAAGGTGACTAAGTAATTTTGCGATTCGGAATGAAAATACACAAGCGTAAGTTAATTGGCGGGCATAATGAGTTAGGGCCACACGAGTATGTTATTCGAGTAACGTCCCGTTCCCCCCGCTAAAGTTATCAGAGTTTACATTACCTTTATGCTATTATGATGCTGACGTCGAGGTTTGGAGAAACCATGACAGCCACCCGAGTTGCACCTCACAGAATTCGGCGCTTCGCCTGGACCAAAAAACTTTCAATGGAGATCGCTAGAGCCTCTGCGGCCATCGCAAAATCCGGCGAGATCGATGACTACGACAGAGCCAACCTCGCGGGACTCGCCAATCGACTGCTCAAGGCCATCAGGTGGTACAAGCAACTTGATGACCACTCAGATCGGCGTCGAGTTCAGGAAAAGTCCAGTGCCTTCGCCAGGTTTGCTATGGCAGAGGTTTCTGACCAGACTGAAATCCCAGCCTACCTAGGCAAGATTGCCAATGGCTTGCTGGGGTTAGCTCGAACCGGCCAAATCGAAGCCGATGCGGCCAAGACTCTCAAGGCTCAGCTCAACCAGATGGGTAACTTCTTCGAGCAAGACGGTTGGCGCGAGTAGTCGTGCAAGTGACCAAGGAGCTCCCATGGCAATGATGATGGCAATTGGCGGTTTTCCGCGCGACCGACGAAGTGGACCCATGGGCTTCGGTATCGATTGGCTGCTCGAAGATGCCTATTTCCCGTTGGTACGCCAGGAAACCCATCCCGGTCTGGCCAAGGCCGATGGCATTAGCCGCTTCATCGACCTGCTGTTTGCAACCATCAAACAGATTCGATCCGATTCGACGGATCTTCGTCACATCCACATCTGGATGTCCGATCCGAGGATTCGTTTCACTGACGATGTCATCAGCTACTTCAGCGAGACAGAGGGTCTCGACGTTGCTGACTTGCCGAAGCGCCTAGGAGCGATCGCCAACACTTTGGTGCGGCTGCGTCGGACTGGCAAGATTGAACCGACGGAACGAATGGTCATACTAGATCTGCTCCTAGCTATGATGCGGCATTTTCCGGCCGAACCGCACTTCGGGTTCTAACTTCTCGGCACTGCCCCACCTTCGGGTGGGGTTTAACTTTACCCACAATCGCTCAGACGGATGTTATAGTGGGGCTTATGAATGTACTGATAATTGGCGGTGGTGGGCGGGAGCACGCTTTGGGCTGGAAAATCGCTCAATCACCTAAATTAGACAAACTTTATTTTGCTCCCGGCAATGGCGGCACTCAGGCTCTTGGCCAAAATGTTGATATCGGGGTTCAAGACTTTGCCGCTCTAGCCAAGTTTGCCCAAGCCAACACAATTGATCTGACAATCGTGGGCCCGGATGATCCGCTGGCGGCTGGCATTGTTGATTATTTTCAAAAGCGAAAACTAGCAGTCTTTGGCCCAACCAAAGCCGCGGCTCAAATTGAAGCTTCCAAAGCCTTTGCCAAAGGCCTAATGCGCCAAGCCAGAGTGCCGACGGCCGAATTTCAAGTCTTTGATGATCGTACCAAAGCCTTAAATTATATTGAGCAAGCCAAATTTCCGATCGTGGTTAAAGCCAGTGGCCTGGCTTTGGGTAAAGGTGTCTACATTTGCCAGAACCTGGCTGAAGCCAAACAAGCCATCGACGACATGATGGTCGCTAAACTGTTTGGCGAAGCCGGCGATCAAATCGTGATCGAGGATTATTTGGATGGCCAAGAAATCTCGGTGCATGCTATCACCGATGGCACTAGGGCTTTAATGTTTCCTTTTGCCCGCGACCACAAACCGATCTTTGATGGCAACAAGGGTCCCAACACCGGCGGCATGGGTGTGATTGCTCCGGTACCGGCTATGATTTCGGAGCAAGATGCCCATGATCAGTTTGTTCAACCGATCATTTCAGCTCTCAAAAAAGATCATCAACCCTTTAGCGGCTGTCTCTACCCGGGCCTCAAAGGTAGTGGTTCTGATTATCGGGTGTTGGAGTACAATGCCCGCTTTGGTGACCCCGAAACCGAAGTTTACATGCGTTTGCTGGAAGACGATTTACTGGAACTGCTTCTCGAATGTGCTAAAGGCCACTTAACCAAAACTAGTTTAAGCTGGCGGCCGGGTTTTGCCATTTCGGTCGTACTGGCTTCGGCTGGATACCCAGGTTCGTATAAAAAAGGCTTGGAAATCAGCGGGATCGAGGCGGCCGAAGCTGATCCGGATGTGGTGGTTTTCCACGCTGGCACCAAGGTATCCGATGGCAAACTCCTAACCAATGGCGGGCGGGTCTTAAACGTCACCGCAGTTGGCGTGACGCTTGAGCAGGCTCGGACCACGGCTTATCAGGCGGTTGAAAAGATTGATTTCAGTGGCAAGCAATTCCGCTCAGACATTGGCGCCGGCCTCTAGCGATCAGCCACTAAAATTGTTATGCTAATTTAACCATGGTTGTAAAACGTCGCCGTTCACCCATTTTTCAATTGACCATCATTGCCATCCTAGGCGGATGTATTTTGCTAATTAATTCCAACACCCAACTGGGTCTGATTTTGTTGGGGATTTTCGCTGTCAGCCTAGCCTTAGTTATCGAATACAATAGCGGCCGGATTTGGCGGCAGTACAAACGCAATTACCAGCCCAGCCGCCGTAAATGGTTCAACACCTTAAACAAACCGCGCGACATCTATAATTATTTGAACATTTACGTGCTCTGGCCAGGCGTTTTCATCCTCGGTATTTGGGCCATTTACACCGGCCTGCACCTCCAGTAATTGAGTTTGGTACGAAATTAAACTAAAATCTGTTAGTCCAATTGATTGACGAAGCGAAAAACCAATCCGCCATTTGGCGGATGTTTAGAGCTTCGAGAGGAGAAACTGTTCGTAAGCTGAAGCAAGTTGGATAACTTGTGTAAGCTGGAGTACAGTTTGGACGAGGGCGAGTGGCGGAATTGGTAGACGCGTCAGCTTGAGGGGCTGGTGGCCCGTAAGGGTCGTGGAGGTTCAAGTCCTCTCTCGCCCACCATTGGCCGTCGCTCAACCATAAGTTGAGCTATGGCCAATTGGAAGCGAAAGATGAGCGTAGCTTAATGCGAAGTTCATCTCGCCCACCAACGGTTGTTCTTGGTGAAGCCGTTTTTATAAAACTTGTTATACTAAGCGTATGCGGTATGCAGCGCACTTGCGCACCAGTAAACGCCAAAACATTTTGCAATCGCACTTTAAGAGTGGGTTGATAGCGGTTGTGGCCTTTGCCGTGGTTGGTGGTTTAATTTTTTGGATCGCCCAAGGTTCCCGCCTGAGCTTTCATGATTTTTTGGTCGGTTTCGGCTATAGCCTTGCCCGTACAACGATCGCCTATATTATCGCTTTAACTCTAGCACTCAGCCTGGCACTACTCACCACCGTCAACACTTGGGTGGAAAACTTCCTCCTACCAATTCTGGATGTGATGCAGAGTTTCCCGAGCTTTGCCCTGTTCCCGGTGCTGGTTGGGGCCTTAGCGCACTATCCGGAAGTCGTCATCATATCGGTTTTGGCGGTAGAAATGATCTGGCCGATTCTATTTGCCATCGTCGGCAGCCTCAAAAACCGGCGCGAGGATTTGGAAGAAGCCGCCACCATCTTTGGCGCGCTGGGTTGGAAGCGTCTGCGACATTTCACTCTACCAGAGCTTAAGCCGGCCATCATCACCGGTTCAATTGTTGGTTGGGGCGAAGGTTGGGAATTTATTATTGGCGCCGAACTTCTGGTCAGTGTTCATCAAGGCGTCGGTCACTATTTAGGTCAGCTTGGCAATGCTCACCAGAATGCACTGCTAGCCACCGGCATAATTGCTTTGATGTTCTTGCTCTTCATCATTAACAAAATCGTTTGGCTGCCACTGCTCCATAATGCCACCAAATATCAGGCGGAATCATAATGGCCGAAGTCCTCAAAGTCGAAGATATCTGGAAATGGTACGGTCGTGGCCGCAATCGCATCGATGTTTTGCGTAAAATTAACTTTAGCGTTGAAAGTGGCGAGTTCGTTTGCATTATTGGCCCTTCGGGCAGCGGCAAATCGACATTACTTCGAATTATCTTGGATTTAATCAGCGCTAATAAAGGTAAGGTCGAGCCCCAGGAAAGCGCCCGCATGACGATGATCTTCCAAAACTTTGCCCTCTTTCCGTGGCTATCGGCTCAAGATAACATTAGCTTTGGCTTGCGCATGGCCGGAGCACCGCAACATCACATTGAATCAACCACTAACCACTTGATTGATGCGGTGGGGCTGAGGGGCTGGGAGGATAAACACCCCAAGGAATTGAGCGGTGGCATGAAGCAGCGAGTCGGAATCGCTAGAGCCCTAGCCATGGAACCGCAAATCTTGCTAATGGACGAACCATTTTCGGCTCTCGATGCCTTTACCGCTCAAACCTTGCGTGAGGAAACTTTGAAACTCTGGGAATCAGAAAACATCACCGTAGTGATGGTAACGCACTTGGTTGACGAGGCCGTCCAACTAGCCGATCGCGTAATTGTGCTGGGTGCCCGACCCGGCCAAATCGTCGATACTATTGCAATTGACTTGCCCCGGCCCAGACCAATGCGCAGCGACAAATTCTTTAAATATGTTGATAAAATTGAAGCTCTGGTCAAAAAGTTTCACCAAGAATAATTGAAAACACCCCCGGAGGGACCCGCACGAATGCGAGTATCTCGGAGGTGTTGTACGAAGATTCGCACTTGGTCAGAGCAGTGGTCCGCGTCGTCTGCGCCCGCCGATGGGGAAGCCGAAGACTTCGTCGACGATGTGCTTGACTTGGCGATCCTGCTCCTTCTTTCGCCCGAGCTGGTAGCTGGGGCTGGTGGAGGAACCGCCGTGGACGCCTTGAGAGCTCCGGCGACCGGCTTCCATGTCTCGTTCGGCTGCCTGGCGGGCGGCACCGACTTGCCTGGAGGGGCAGCCGGGCTTGTGTGTGAATCCCAGGAATAGGTCGTATTCGCCACCGCAACAGTCTGCGGCCATGGTTTACTCCATTCGAATCGAGGGTAAGAAGTTACTTCGAGAGAACGTTTAAATATTATCATACTTTAGTTTATTTGTCAAACACAAAAAGACTAGCTATATACTTGCCAAAATTTCAAAAAGTTATTAAAATTACACGGTTCGGGCGGTTAGCTCAGTTGGCTAGAGCGCCTCGTTTACACCGAGGAGGTCGGGGGTTCGAGCCCCTCACCGCCCACCAGCCATATTTATGCTAAGATACGCTTGTAAAAGAGGCTTGTAATGAAAGAATTTCGCCAATTTTTACTCAGAGGTAACGTTGTTGATCTAGCCGTTGGTGTGGTGGTTGGTGCCGCCTTTGGGGTACTCGTCAGCTCATTCGTGAGCGAAGTTCTAACGCCCCTAATCGGTGCCATTGGATCAGGGCCAAACTTTCAAAACCTAGCGCTGACCATCCACAAGAGCAGCATCCACTATGGTATTTTCTTAAATTCTCTAATTAGCTTCCTAATTGTTGCCAGCGTAGTCTTCTTTTTCGTGGTCAAACCCGTTAACCATTTGACTCAAAAATTTTCCAAAGGTGGGGAAGTGGCCAAAAAGTGCCCAGAATGCTTGAGCGAAATCCCAGCTATGGCCACCCGCTGCGCCTTTTGTACTACTAAGTTTGACTAGCTAAGCTTCAAGCCCAGGCATCGATAGCATTTCGAGCACATCAATGGTGGCATCGGGCCTTTTCAAATGCGGGTGGTTTTTGAGCAAATCCAGTACTGCTTCTTTCGATTCGCCCTCAATTGTGGCGTAGCCGTTGACCGGACTATCGCTAGTGGTTAAACCAGACGTAGTAACTCGACTGACGGCTTGCAATGGCAGTCCAAAATCGAACTTAACATCCTCGGGTAAATCGTCACGCCACTGTATCCACTCGTTCATAGAGGCCTTCATTTCTTCTGGGCTGGCGTTGGCCATTAGCTCGTTGGCTTTGGCTGATGAGTTATAAAGCACCATAAATTTTGGCATATCGTATCTCCTTATTTACTTTCTAAATCTCCAACAGTACCGGTGTTGACTTTACCAGCTCGCTTGTAATTAGCAAAAATTACTCCACTTGATGTAACTGAACTCTCAGTTAAGGTAAATGCTGCCGGAATCGCACCACCCGCAAACAACTTTTTGCCTTCACCAAGCGTCAATGGGAAAAATTTGAGCCAGAGTTCGTCCACTAAATCATTCTTAAGCAGGAGCTGAATGAGTTGACCACTGCCGTGGACTTGAAGGTCGGGACCTTTTGAATTTTTGAGTTTCTTGATATCTGCCAAGCTTTCTAGAAAAACCGAGTTTTGCCAATTCGACTTTTTGACGGTTCTGCTCATAACGTATTTTGTAACATCATTGATACCCGGCCAATCGTCAGTGTGTTCAGGCCAGTAAGATGCAAAAATCTCAAAGGTTTTTCGACCCAACAAAAGGTCGGCCGGTTTCATCTGTTTTGCCATGACCTTACCAGATTCTTCGTCAAAATACGGTGCCACCCAACCACCATATTTAAAACCGCCCGATGTATCTTCGTCCGGCCCACCAGGTGCTTGCATGACTCCATCTAGTGTAATAAATGATAAGACGATTATTTTGCGCATATATATTGGCCCCAAAAGTTTTACTCTACAACCATCTTATCCCGAGCATAAAATAATGTCAGCAGTAGATCTAACAATAATACTGGTGCGGGTACCGGGACTACTCTGTATAACTTTGTCGCATGCTCGAAGTAAACTTCTGCGCGTGCTCCTAGTTATCAAACCCTATCCCGGGTTTTCGCTCTGAAACCGGCAACGAAACAGGCTACCTCGTGAGCCTTTTTCGTTGGTGCGGGTACCGGGACTCAAACCCGGGGCCTCTTCCTTGGCAAGGAAGCGCTCTATCAGCTGAGCTACACCCGCGCGTCAAAACCGACCTCCAGCCTCCGTAAATTGGCACCAATTTACTTTCGGCTTACAATTCGGTTTCTCCTTTGGCTCATCAAACAGCTTGGCTTGGTTTGATTTCGCCTAATAAAATCAGATTTTCTTAAAATCTGGTGGCGCCTGTTGGATTCGAACCAACGACACGAGGCTCTTCAGGCCACTGCTCTACCAACTGAGCTAAGGCGCCACGTTGTATCGGCACATTCTAGCAAAAATTCGAATGCCCGACTATCTTTGGTGGGCGAGGAGAGACTCGAACTCTCAAGCCATTGCTGGCAGCGGATTTTAAGTCCGCCGCGTATACCAATTCCGCCACTCGCCCTGGTTTTACTTGGAGGCACCAACCGGAATGTGGCTTGGCAGCCACCTCCCTCGGTGCTCGGCAAGAACCAATTTATTGTCCCTTGCCTGCGCGCCTACGTCCACCGAACCTACGCTTTCGCTTCCGGCTTCGTAGGAATCCAGCACAGACAAATGTCTGTACCAAATTCCTGGAGGCACCAACCGGAATCGAACCGGTGTAAAAGGTTTTGCAGACCTCTGCGTAACCACTCCGCCATGGTGCCTTGCTTGCAAAACGGCTTAAATTATATCTTAACTTAAAGTTATCGAAAAGTCCCAGACCAATAACGAAATTGGCTTATTAATTGAAAAGGCGGGGAAGCAGTTTAACTGCCTCCCCGCCGCTTACCCAACTGAACCATTGAACAATGCAACGGACTCGAGCGGGCTGTGGAATGCCGTGAGCTACCGAGGCCCACAAAGCCGGACTGAATCCTAGCGTAGGGCTGGTGGCTAGCAAGCCAGCCACCCAATACTATGCGATGCTGAAAGCGACATTACTACAGAGTAGCGAACCCAAGTCATAGTGGCCGATTGCTCGGCCACCCTTTACCCTATCGAGCCGTACTTCACGCAAAACAACAGCACTGTGCATCTCTCGACTTGACGATATTTCTGGTGGAAGCATCGTCACTCCCACCCCGAAGCCGGCCGTGTCTAAAGTCAGCATGGCTCGCCTAGCCTGAACAGACCGTAATTTTTAACGGGGTTACACAACCCCGCCCCGTAGTCTAGTAGACCGTTCCCAGATCAACGCAACGACATCATAGCCAACCCGAGCTGACGGAAATAGTGGCGGAAGCATTTCTGCTTCCGCCCAATTCGCTGCTCAACAGAAACGCAAGCTACGTGGCCTTGGCATACGTCAACGGAGAGGGGGTCACCATACCTAAGGTTTGACGAAGACACTAATGCCTCCGTCCCAGACCGTAGGCCACCGGGGATAACCTTAGCATAGCTAAGCAAATTTTTGGTGGAGTTGGGTACTCCACCCGATACCCAAGAATAAGGCTGAGTCCAACGGCTCGTGCTACCCTACCACTGATTTTCATGGAGAAGCTGTTTGGCTTCTCCACCCAAGATGTGGCAGACCGAAAACTGGCAAACCATACCACACCTTAACGAAAGTTTTGTGGAGAGGCCAACTGTTTCGCCTCCCCACCAGGACCAAACTCCGCCCTATAGCAGCGCGCAAAGCCTGACCTAGCCGAAGCTAATGATTGGCAGCGACCAAAGTCGCTGCCCCGCACCAATCAGTAGATGACGGCACAAAAGTTGAGCCCGCGTTACCGAACCAGATAGTTTGTGGAGAGGCCCATAGCTCGGCCTCTCCACCGACAACTTAGCCTGCTTCGCGCTGCACTAACGTATCTAGCCTGGCTCTACCGTAAATGTGTTCCTTACGACTGAGCTTCCATCAGCTCGAGAACGCGCCCGCAGGCCTCCTCGAATGTCAGGCTGCCGTCGTAACTGTCCTTGAGCCATTCCGGCAGTGATGCAAACAGGAAACGCCGGAACTGTTGCGAGATGAAGATGGTGGCACCACGATCACTGGCACTGCGGATATTGCGCCCGCGCACCTGCAGAGCTTCAATCATCACTCGCCAGTTCCAGACCTTCCAGTAAGAGCCGTTGCCAAAGCGTCGCCGCTCGAACTGAGCGAACGGGTCGTTGGGGTTGGGGTAGCCCGGTCGTAGCACAAACGTGACTGGAGCAATCTCCTCTGGCAAGTCAACGCCCGAGCCGTAGTTGGCCACCGTGCCCAAGAGCACCGTCCCTTGACCTTCCCTGAAGGCCGCCAGAGCCTGACGGGGGGTCAGGCCATCGCCGTAGCTGACTACGTCGACATCTTCCTCAGCTTCTTGGCAGAGCCAAAGGAACTTGTCGCGTTCGCGGTTACTAACCACAATCACTAGGCTGCGGATATCCTTTTTGGCAAAGTCGCCACAGGCTCTGGCAATGTGGCGTAGCACTCTGGTGGGTTGGTTACGGCTGCGCTCCTTCTGAGCCAAGTTGGGCGTATCTGTAGGCAGCAGTACCAGGGCGTTTTCTGCTGGGAACGTACCCGGCAGGCTCACGAATGGCAGTTGAATGCCGGTTTCGTAGCCAAAGACGGTGTTGTCGCCAATGGTCGCCGACATGGCCAGGGTGTTTGGGCTGAGCAGCTTGCGCACTAGACCGGCTACGTGGTAGCTCTTGATGATGAGCTTATAGTTGACCCGGTTCTCGTCGGTTACCTCGTTGTCGCTGTAGGCGTAGGTCACCAAGTTGAGGGCGTGGTATTCACCGGTCGGCAGAGCATACCCCAGAGAGCGCAAATAGCGCCCCAGGTTTTGGGTCAGCCGCTCTAGCCTGGTTAGCACCTCTCGGTCCTCGTAAGGATCGATTTCGCCAGTCTTGATGGCACGTGCAATACGCTTCCGAACAGCCTCGGCGTCAATTTGACCAATCGCATCCAGCAGGCGAACAATCTCGCCGTCCGTTAGCAAGGTTGGCTGCCCCTGGGGCTTGCGCTTCAGGATAGCGACCATATTGCGCAGGAATTGCTTGACCGATTTGGCCTCGTCGTCGGCCCCGATGCTCTCCAGCAACATCACACTGCGCCGCAGTTGGAAGTCGGTGATTTCGTAGCTGAGCGCGCCGCGAACGACTTTGGCAATCTGGTCGGCCTCGTCAATCACCAGCCCATCGGGGGGCTCAAAGTCCCCACGAAAGACGTTATTGAAGAGGTAGAAGCTCATGGTGCAAACCAGTTTGCGCGAGCGTCTGGCCTCGAACTTGGCCTGGTAGTAGGGGCATGGCATAGCGCCCTCTTCCACGGTCTGGCCAGTCTCTACGTCAACGCGGTGGGGACAATTGGTTAAGGTCAAACAAGGAATCTCGTCGGCCTTAAAGGGTTCGTCCTCCTCGTCGTAGTAAAGGCAGTCGTACTCACTGCGGCCATAGGCGACCGTCATATCGGGGTGGAGCTCTTTCCACTGGTTTACGTGAGTCTTGTTGGGAGCAATAGCCACTAGTGAGGTAGCGCCAGCTCGTTCCAAGGCCTCGAGGTAGGACCAGCCAACGGCGGTCTTGCCGGTGCCAGTCGGTGCCTCGAGTGTTTCACTACCGTGTTCGGCGATGGCGGCAAAGGCAGACAGTTGAGAGTTGTTGGGGCGACGGTACTGACGGGGGAAGCAGGTCATGAGGTTCTCTTGCGACAAGGCGTCACTGTAATCGCTCATGCGGTTCCCTCCTTTCTATCTATTCGAGTGTCAAGGTGTCCGGACTGTCATCAGGCCGAGGTGGCATCGTATGTGAAACGATAGCACCATAAGAACGATGAAAGTTGTTGGTGGGGAAGGATTTTAGTCCCTCCCCACCCCTTAGGAAACTCAAACGAGACACACAACAGAGTAATCAACTCTACGCTAGTCGACCACAATGTCGGCAGCGGCCGGAGCCACTACCCCGTAGCTAAGCCGATAGCACTCTACTGTAGGGATCTCAACCTTACCACAAGTGTCAGCGAGACCGTTCAAGCGGTCTCGCCCCTAAGTGTGCCAAGCTCGACGACGACAAACCAGGCTCAACCACACAGTGGACTAACCATGGTGGGAGCTTTGTGGTTCCCACCCCGTACCAAGCATGACAACGCCATGGCTGGCAAAAGCCTAATCCACGGAACGTCACCGTGACTGATGGCAGCAGCCGGAGCTGCTGCCCCTTGCCTTAGACTACGCAGCTATGCTTTACGTGAGCTGGCAGTACCAAACAATAGGGTTGGCGGGAGAATCTTGGTTCTCCCGCCCCGAGCAGCAGAATAGCTAGGCCTATGGAGCCGAACCCTAACCCAGTAAACCTTACATAAGGTAATGGCGGCAACCTGTCGGCTGCCGCCCCAAAGTCCACCAAACCCTAGTCATGCGGGCCATACAACTGCGTGGGCGACACTGCAATGGCGGACCCTACCGGAGTTATAGTAGCGGTCTGGCGACCGCTACCCCATGCCTAACTGGGTGGCATCACAACGAAGCAGGCCGGACCACACCGTAGGGCAGGTTTGGCAGTAGCATGACGGCTGCTGCCCGGTAGATAACCACACTAAACGCTGACCAACCCAGCGGAACCAAGCCTAGCCCAACATTAGGTATGGTAGGAACATCAGTCCCTACCCGGTACCGTAGTTCTGCAAGCCTTTACCTACACGACCCCACTGTACTCGACCAGACTATTTGCGAGAACTTGAGTTCTCCCTCCAGAATTAATGGAACTTAAGATGCACAACGAGATGGCTCAGCAGACCAAAATTTGTCTTTTGCCACATGTATGAGGGCAAAAGAAAGTGGGCCGAGGCACGAAGCCTCGGCCCACAAGTCGGTTGGCCGGCTAAGTGCTGGCGAGTTCGTGAACCTTGCCCTGGCCGTTGTCCGCCGCCGTCATGGCGTTGGTGGCCAGTACGAACTCCGGTACCTCGGCTGGATCGTCGTATTTGACCAACGAGGCCACTTGGAAGCAGCCGAACTCGCCACCCTTGCCGGGGCGGAAGTCGCCCAAACCCTGGCTGGCACCAGCGATCTCGAATAGCTCACGAATGCGCGAGGTGTCGATGCTGGTGGATGCCTGGATGCGGACGCGGAAGGCCCAGTTACGGAAGAGCGGCCGCACGATCGCTACCGCCACCGGCTTGGCAGCGTTACCCCCGACGCCCTTGCGGACATCGCGTTCGTACTCGGAGTGACTGCTGAAGCGGATGAACCGCTCACCGTCGGCGTTGAAGCTCAGGCAGACTGGATCGATCCGCACCAGGGTGCGCAAGCGCGTGCTGGTAGCGGTGCTGATCATCTGCCGAGCAGCCTTACCGGTGGGTACTGAGCGACCAGCTTCCCTCAAGGCCCCCTGCAGCCACTGCCGCGGGAAGCCGTAGTGGCCGTCGGTGTCCCTCATCAGCTCGGCCTTAACGTCGGCCTGCTCGATCACAGGACGGTCAGCGGGCCAGGCAACTGGACGCTTCTCGGCGATGGCCACGAGCTGGTCGCGACTCATCGGGTTACAGAGCATGGGCTCGTCACCGACACATACGATGTCGATGGTTACCCACGTCGGTTGGTCGGTGGAGTTTGCTGTACCTGCCATACCAGATCCCTCCTCGGGATGTAGAGCGCTCTAATCAAAGAGCTCTTACCCAAATTTGAGCAAGATAGGTTATTCTAGTATTTTTTTTGAACTACGTCAATGCTTTTATCAAAATGTTAACCCCCTAGAATCCAAATAGACTCTAGGGGGCTTATATCCAGGCCGGGGCGGCAATAAGTGAGCGTAGAAGACCTGGGTGTTGAGTGTCGAGCCAGTCGAGTTCATGTACTCGCACGAAGCTGGGCCAAGCCACCGGTTGAGGTGAAAGCACGACGGTGTCTTTGCCCATGGCTTGGGCATTAGATAACAAGGGGACGTAGTCCCGGTCGGCCGTCACTAATACCAGCGTGTCGAATCGATCCCAAATGGTCACCACCTGCTCCACCAGCCAGCTGTCGGGGTAGCCGACGGTACGGCCGCGAATGGCTCCCCGCCGCCATCGCCGAATAGCGATACCGGCTGCCACCAACTCGCGCAGATAATGCTGCTGGAGAGACATAGCTCGGTCGGTTTGCGGAACCGTGTAGCAGCCCAGGCTCCAGGTGGTGTGATTGGGGAGCAGTTCGGCTATCACTTCCACCAAGACCCCTGGGGCAAGTTGACTCTTGAGCTCCCCAAAGAGCGTGCGGTCGATGTTATCGCCATCGATGGCAACTAATGCGAACTTCGGCATCTCCACGTTGCTTCACCCCTATAGGTTGTTGAGCTTACGAGCAAGCACGTCTGGTACGGATGTGACAACGAAGACCTCCTGGATTGCTCCCCCAGACTGAGCCTGGCACTTCAAACCGGTGTCGGTGGGGTATTGGACCTTGAGCTTCAGGGCTGTATGTATGCCGGTGCGTTTGATGCGACCAGGGATGATCGATTTGATCTCCGGCCAGTCTTCGATGCTTTCGAGAAAGTCGCGAAGGCCCGAGATCATATGGTGATCGTACTTGATTTTTGATGATCCTTTTCGGTGCTTCACGTCTCTCCTTAAATAGGCGAGGTCCTGAACCGCCCAAGACTACCATAATAGCTCTGTTAAGTCAAGGAATCAGTTATTAGGAATAGCTAAAAAAATCGGTTTAAGTATTCCGCTTATGCTATAATAATAGTATAAAAATAGGATTCAAAATGGCCAAAAGTAAAAACCCAACCCTTATTAAACTCGACCGCAGCCGCTTGGCTGCCTTGGTCGGATTAATTTTAGCTATCGTCTTCATGGTGTCGGTGACCGATAACGTCTCGACCAAAATCGCCCTAGGTGGCACCGGATCGCCCAATAGTTACGCTGGCCTACCGGCGCTAGCCGCCGTAGCGCTGAGTTATTGGTGGGATCGGCGCCTGCGGTTGCTAACAGCCTTTACCTTAGGCATCATGCTAGCCAGTTATTACATCTGGCAATTCGGCCTTCATTTCGTAGCATAGTTAGCCCGGCAGCGCTATAATATACCCATAAGCAAAGGATAATATTATGCTTTTATGGATTGTTGTAATTATTGTTATCTTGGTCCTGGGGTGGCTGTGGATGGCCTACAACGGGCTCATCAAATCTCGCAACCGGACCGATGAGGCCCTGAGCGATATTAACGTCCAGATGAAGCGCCGCTTCGATCTGATCCCCAACATTGTTGAGGCCGTTAAAGGCTACGCTGCCCACGAAAAGACGGTGCTAGAGGACGTCACCAAAGCGCGCACTGCCGCCATGGGGGTCAGCCAAAATGATCTAAACGGTCTGGCTAAAGCTGATAATCAACTGAGTGCCACGCTTAAATCTTTGTTTGCGGTGGCCGAAAACTACCCCGACCTTAAGGCCAACCAAAACTTCTTGCAGTTACAGCAAGAGTTGGTTGATACCGAAGATAAAATCCAAGCTTCGAGGCGCTTTTACAACGCCAACGTTCGAGATTTCAACACCGAGCAGCAAGTCTTCCCAACTAATCTGTTTGCGAAGGCCCTCGGTTTCTCAGCCAAAACATTCTTTGAGGTCGACAACGAAGCTGCCATTGCCGAACCGGTTGCAGTCAAGTTTTAGCTCTATAAATCTAATTTTAGGAGCCGACCTTGTACACCGCTATCACCCAGAATAAAGTCAAAACCGTTGTTTTAATGATTGGCTTTGTGGTCTTCATTGTGGCCTTTGGCTGGATCTTGTCGCTAGCCTTCAACCGTCCCGGGCTGTTGGTGTTCCTAAGTGTTTTTGCAATTGTTTATGCCATCTTTAGTTACTATTCTGGAGCTCGCATGGCCTTGGCTCTCTCAGGGGCTCAACCGATCGTCAAGGCTGATGCCCCGGAGCTCTATCGAGTAGTTGAAAATTTGAGCATCACCGCCGGGCTGCCAACCCCGGATATCTACATCATCGACGATCCGGCGCCAAACGCTTTTGCAACTGGGCGGGATCCCAACCATGCCCATGTGGCGGTCACCAGGGGGCTGCTCGCCATGATGAACGAAACTGAACTCGAGGGTGTGATTGCTCACGAAATGAGTCATGTTGGAAATTACGACATTCGGCTGATGGCGGTGGTGTTGGCTCTAGTGACGGTTGTTAGTCTGATTAGTCATTGGTTTTTGCGGATGAGTTTTTTTGGCGATAGTGATAGTGGCGGCGATAATAACGGCGCCTTGATGATTGTCGGTTTGATTGCCGCCGTTGTAGCGCCCCTGGTGGCCATGATGTTGCAATTAGCTGTTTCGAGAAAGCGAGAGTTTCTGGCCGATGCCACCGGGGCACTCCTAACCAGATACCCAGAGGGCTTAGCCAGTGCTCTGGAAAAGATCGCAACTTATACCAAACCGATGGAACATGCCTCCACCGCCACCGCCCACCTCTTTATATCTAGCCCGCTGGGGAATCGGGGCATTGGCGGTGCCATCGCCTCGCTCTTTAGCACCCACCCACCGATCGATGAGCGAGTAGCCCGCCTGCACAAAATGGAGCAGGCTGTATGAGCCGGCTGCCGTCAGTTTGGCAACTGACCAAGCAGAGTTTATCGCTGGAGCGCTCCCATCTCAAAATATTCCTGGGCATTACTGCTCTGGTGGCCGTCCCGACCAATTTGATCAACTTAGCGGCCGGCACTAGCGATGCCAGCATTTCGACCTATCTTTCGCTAGCTTCACTCCTAATGAACATTGCTTTGATTTGGACTGTCATTCAGCTTGAAGCCGGTCGCCAAGTTACCCTGCGTCAGGCCTATTATGGCGGCACTGCCAATTTAGTTAAATTTTTATTGGTGTCGGTAGCTCTAATACTTGAGTTACTGCCTTTGGCGCTAGCTTTGGTGCTCTATAGTGTTGGCGTGATCGGTGCCAGCCCAGGCACCAGCCTGGCCGAGCGCATCATTATTTCGGCCTTAGCCATTACCTTAGCCATTCCAAGCATTTTTTGGCTTAACCGTGGCCTGTTTGCCCTCTACGAAGTTACCTCCGGTTCAACCCGGCCAATTCAAGCCCTTCGAACCGCCAGTCAGCGGGTCAGAGGCCATAGCTGGGCGGTACTATCCCGCCTACTTGGCCTGGTCATTGCAACCCTAATCCTCGCCTTGATCCCGGCTGCCCCATTAGTTTTAATCTATGCCCAAACCACCAACCACGCCGTCCTAGCTTTGCTCCAAGTTCTAATTAGTCTCCTGGTGCTGCCCTTTGCCGTCATCTATATCAATAAACTCTATCGGGCTCTAGCGTCATGACCGAGACCGAAGCTACCAAAAGAATTGCTAAACTAATGGCCGAGATCGAGGACCATCGTTATAAATATTATGTCTTGGACGAACCCACCATCAGCGATTCGGCCTATGACTCTCTAAACCAAGAGCTCGAAGATCTTGAGCAGAAATTTCCGACTCTAACTTCGCCCGATTCGCCGACTACTCGAGTGGGGGCCAAACCGCTCGCCAAATTCGAAACCATTGCACATGACACTCCAATGTTGAGTTTGCGCGATGTCTTTAGTCGAGATGAAGTGGCGGCTTGGGTCAAGCGCGTCAGTGACGCGGCCGGCCAAACCAAAATCGACTACTACGGCGAAATCAAAATGGATGGCCTAGCGGCTTCGATCGTTTACCAAGATGGCAAACTAGCTCAGGGCGTAACCCGTGGCGATGGCACCATCGGCGAAAACGTTACGGCCGGTATACGCACTATCAAAATGGTGCCGCTGGTGTTGCGTCCAGGTGGGCCGGCATCAGTTTATCGCGGTCGCTTTGAGGTTCGCGGTGAAGTGTTGTTATACAAAAAAGATTTTGAGGCTCTCAATCAAGCGCGCGAGCAGGCCGGGCTGCCATTGTTTGCCAACCCCCGCAATACGGCGGCTGGTAGCATCCGCCAACTTGATTCCAAACTAACTGCCGAACGCCGCCTGAGTTTCCACGTTTACGGCGTGGCCACCGTGGTTGATGGGATCACTACGCATAAGGCTGAACATGAATTAGCCCATCAGCTCGGCTTTAAGGTCGAACCACACAGTCGCTTGCTTGCAAGTGTTGATGAAGTCATGGCCTTTGCCGCTGAATGGGAAAATAAACGAAAAAGTTTGCCCTATGGCACCGATGGCTTGGTCATAACCGTTAATGACCGCGCTATATTTAATCGCTTGGGTGTAGTGGGAAAGGCCCCCCGAGGATCGGTGGCTTATAAATTCGCGGCCGAACAAGCCACGACCAAAGTTCGTGACATCCAAGTCAGCATTGGTCGGACTGGTGCGGCTACACCTTTTGCCGTCCTCGAACCCGTCTTGGTGGCCGGCAGCACCATCCAGATGGCAACCTTGCACAACGAAAGCGAGGTCCACCGTAAAGATATTCGCATTGGCGATACCGTCATCATCCAAAAGGCCGGCGATGTTATACCTGAAGTTGTTGAGTCACTGCCCAAACTGCGAACTGGTCGCGAAAAAGTTTTTCATATGCCGACCCGCTGTCCAATCTGTGGGACTAAGCTGGAAAAGGGTGATAAGGAAGCCGTTTGGCGTTGCCCCAACTTTAACTGCTACGCCCTGGAACGCGGCCGAATTATCCATTTTGCCAGCAAAGATGCCATCGATATTGAGGGTCTGGGCGAGCAAACGGTTGATGCCTTGCTTGATACCAAGTTAATCTCTGACGCTGCTGACCTGTATCACCTAAGTGTCGACGACGTCGCGGGCATGCCGCGGTTTGCGGCTAAATCGGCTTCAAATCTGGTCGAGGCCATTCAATCGCGCAAGCACCCGACGCTCGATCGCTTCATTTACGCACTGGGCATTCGCCATGTCGGTGCACAAACAGCCCGCGATGTGGCCGAGCATTTTGGTAATTTGGCTGGTTTTCGGGCCGCCAAACCTGAGGAGATGCAGCAAGTGCCCGGTATTGGCCAAGTGGTGGCCAGAAGCATTGCTGACTGGCTAGCCGACCAACATCAACATCTGGTGCTAGAAAAGTTGCTCCGCGAAGGCGTTAAACCTACAGCCTTTCATAAGGTTCGGGGCAAATTAAGTGGCCAAAACTTCGTTATTACCGGCACTTTGGAGGCTTTTAGCCGCGATGAAGCCGCCGCCAAGATCGAAGCTCTAGGAGGAACCTTCCAAACCAGCGTGACCAAAGAGACTGATTATTTAGTGCTGGGCGCCGATGCCGGTGAGGCCAAATCGACCAAAGCCAAAAAGCTGGGTACGAAGGTTATTGATGAAGCTGAATTGTTAAAGCTGCTAAAGTGAAAAGTTTTACGTCTTTCGAGCAATTTCGGGTCATCAACGGCCAAGCTCCTAAGGTGTTTCACCTGGGCCAAGCACCCAAACAGCTAGTCTTCGTTGCATCTTGGCATAAAAATGATCCGGATGACCCAATGTTTTCACTAATCAAAAACGAGTTTGAGCAGTTTAAGCCAGACTTGGTTCTGCATGAAAGCTACAATTGGCCAGTTGATGGAGATATTAAGCTACTAATCCAGGGCTACGGTGAGTTGGCATATGTTTCGAGGCTGGCTCATGATGCCGACATACCGTACCGATCGGCTGAATCAGGGATGAAGGAGGACCACCAGGCTTACGTTGAACGTTATGGTGAACCGCTAGTACTAGCACTGTATGTTTTTAGGCAAGTTTGGCAATATCATCGCCAGCAAAGTAAAGCAGATACGTTTGCCAAAGAGTATAAGCAGGTATTTGAAGCGCGTTTCAAAAACCTTGGCGCAAATAATTTCAACTGGTCAGAAATTGATCAAATAAGCCGACGAGAACTGGGTATTCCGTTTGAGCCGGACGATGAGAGCATAATGCGCAAATTCAGAGCCGCGGTCGACCCAGCCCAAGAGGGGACAATCTTTAATGAAATTTCTCGTTATGTTAATTACATTCGAGATCAAGGGGTACTAAGAAAATTAGCCGAGGCCAAAAAGGATTACGATAGGATTTTCGTAGTAATGGGTGCATCGCATTACTACACAATCGAACAGTATTTGAAAGAAATGTTTCCTTCATAAAAACAGGATAGGATTGTACAATTACACCAATGTCTAAGATTGACGAAAATGAAGTTAGGCGACTGGCTGAGCTGGCTAAAATTGGCCTGTCTCCCGAGGAGGTTAAAAACTTAACCCACGACTTGGATGCCATAGTTGGCATGGTCGATAAATTACAATCAGTTGATACCACTGGGGTAATCGAGACTAGCCAAGTCACAGGATTAAGAGACGTTTGGCGACCCGATAAAGTAGTACCGAGTCAGCTGACTCAAGCTGAACTGTTAAAAAACGCTCCAGCGACTCAGGATGGCTACATTAAAGTCCGGCGGGTGCTGTGACCAATTTAGACCGTCCAATCGAGGAACTGGCAGCCGCAGTCAAAAGTGGCCAAATCAGCGCCGTCAGTTTGACCCAAGAATCACTGGCCGCGATTAAGTCGGCTGATAATTACCATGCGGTTTTGGCTCTTAACTCGCAAGCTCTTGAGCGGGCTCAGGCGATTGATGCGGCCATCAAATTGGGCAAACCGGTAGGGCGTTTGGCCGGCATCCCTTATATTGCCAAAGATAATTTCCTGACGCTTGGTATCCACACCACGGCCGCTAGTAACATCCTGAAAAATTTTGAGGCGCCATATCAAGCGACTGTTATTAATAAACTTGAGGCCGAAGGTGCGATTCTGGTGGCTAAATCCAATCTGGACGCCTTTGGTCATGGAGCTTCAACCGAAAACAGCGACTTTGGTCCAACCAAAAACCCTTGGGATGAGCACCTCGCACCAGGCGGCTCATCCGGTGGTTCAGCGGCCGCCATAGCACTGGGGTTGGCCAGCTTTACTCTTGGCACCGATACTGGTGGGTCGATCCGCCAGCCAGCCAGCTTCTGTGGTGTGGTCGGTTTGAAACCGACCTACGGGCTGGTTTCCAGGAATGGCGTCATTGCTATGGGCAGTTCCTTCGATTGCATTGGTCCGATTACCCGAAATGTCGGCGATGCCGCCTTTGTTCTAGATGTGATTTCCGGCCTAGATCCCCAGGACTCTACAACGATTGAAAAAGACTCGGCTGGCTATACTGATACCCAGTCGCCAGGCAAAGGCAAACTAGCCCTAGTCAAGGAACTCTACGATCAAGCTGATCCGGATATTCAAGCTGTAATTACCGAAACTATCACCAAACTCAAATCCAGTGGATATAGCGTTGATGAAGTTAGTCTGCCATCGGTTGATCTAGCCCTGGCTTGCTATTACATCTTGGTGCCCGCCGAAATCAGCTCGAATCTGGAGCGCTACGATGGAGTTAAATTTGGCTTTAGTGATGCTAGTGCCAAGACTTTGGACGAGACCTATCGCCTGAGCCGCGACCAAGGCTTTGGGGCCGAAGCCAAGCGGCGAATCTTAATTGGCACTTACGTTCTCTCCAGCGGTTACTATGAAGCTTATTATCGCCAGGCTCAAAAGGTCCGGACTTTAATTATTCAAGAATTTGATCAGTTGTTTCAGAAATTTGACGCTCTGATCGGATTAACCGCCCCATCGGCTGCCTTTGCGCTGGGTAGCCACAAAAACCCGTTAGCGATGTACCTCGAGGATGCGATGACGGTGCCGGCTAGTTTGGCGGGACTACCGGCCATTAGCTTGCCGGCCGGTTTAGATCAGAATCTGCCGATTGGCTTGCAACTAATTGGTCCCCAAAAAGGTGAGCGACAACTTCTGGATTTAGCTATGGAGGTTGAGGGACTGATTGATTTCAAGGCTAAACCTGGGGTTCGAGTATGATCTGGGGATTGTTATTAGTTTTGCTGGCTGGATTTGCCCTACTGGCAGTAGTAACTAGGGGTCGATCCAAGCCGCGGTCTGGCGGGGTCAGTCGAGGCACTATTGATTATGATTTAGTTCGGGCCCGTTGGCAGACGATCGAACAGATGGCAACTGAGAGTGGTTCGGGTTTGCGCAATGCCGTCTCAGAAGCTGATAAATTGCTTGATTACGCTCTAAAGCAGCTGGGCACACCAGGCGAGACTATGGCCGAGCGACTCAAACGAGTCGAGGGTCGCTTGAGTCATAAAGAAGACGTCTGGCAGGCTCACAAGCTGCGCAACCATCTGGCTCACGAGGTTAGCTTTGACCTAGTTGCATCGCATGCCAAAGGGGCATTGGCGGCCTTCGGCCAGGCTCTTCGGGATCTGGGGGCACTGAGATGAATTATCAGCCCAGCATTGGTATTGAAACTCACGTCCAACTGGCCACTAAATCAAAGCTGTTTTGCCCCTGTGATAATAACGCTCGGGAGGCCAAGCCCAATACCTTGGTCTGTCCGGTTTGCATGGGACTGCCCGGCACCTTACCGGTCTTGAATCACCAAGCGATTCAATTGGCCCTAAGGGTCGGGATGGCGCTGAATGGCCAGATTGCGGCTACCACCAAGTTTGACCGCAAAAATTACTTTTACCCCGATTTGCCCAAGGGTTATCAAATCTCTCAATTTGATCAGCCGATTGTTGGCCAAGGCTCAGTTGAATTTGAACTGGCAGGCCAAAGAGTTAAGGTCGGTATCACCAGAGCCCATCTAGAGGAGGACGCCGGCAAATTGACCCACCCAGAGGGGGCCGATTATTCATTGGTTGATCTCAACCGTGCCGGTACGCCATTGATGGAGATCGTGTCCGAGCCAGACCTGCATTCAGCCGCCGAAGCCAAGGCCTATGCTCAAGAAATTTACAACATTGTCCGATACGCCAAAGTTTCAGATGCTGATCTCTATCACGGTAATATGCGTTTTGATGTTAACGTCAGTTTGGCAGCGGAGGGTAGCCAGCAACTTGGGACTCGGACGGAAACTAAGAACTTAAATAGTTTTCGGGCGGTCGAGCGTGCAGTGGCTTATGAAATTAAGCGTCAAACCGAACTGCTTGAAAAAGGCCAAAAAATCATCCAAGAAACCAGAGGTTGGGACGAGGCCAAAGGCCAAACCATATCTCAACGGAGCAAAGAAGAAGCTCATGACTATCGTTATTTTCCAGAACCAGATCTGCCGCCGATTGTAGTGACCAAAGAGATGCTAGCTGAAGCTAAACAAGACTTAATGACACCAAATAATGCTCGCCAGGAGCTATCTAAACTGGGTCTGGCTGATACCCGCCGCGAGGTACTCGTCAATAGCCCAGAGGCAGTTCTCGGCTATTTAAATGATGTAAGTAATCAGCTTTTCAAGAGCACAGAGGACCAAGCCCTGGTCGCACTAACACTGGAGCAAGATCAAAAGTTGCGGGAAGCTTATGGTTCTCTAAATCATAACCAAAAACAGCATCTGGCAAAGCTGGCCGAGGCCGTTTCCAAGAAAACCATTTCTGCGACCATGTTTAAACAAGCCATTAATCCAGTCGTCTTGGGCGGCGAAGATGTCGGTCTGTACCTCAAACCTCAAGTCTCAGACCAAACTCAGCTCGAAGTCATCGCGGATCAAGTTATTAAGGCGAATCCCCAGGCGGTAGCTGATTATCATGCGGGCCAAGAGCGGGCTCACAAATTTCTAGTCGGGCAAGTTATGAAGGCCAGTGCCGGGCAAGCCAACCCGACCATGGTTAACGAGATCTTAGCAACAAAGCTCAAAGCCTAAATCGGTTTGCAATCATATCCAACTTACGCTTGCAGCCTCGAGCTCTAAAGGTATAGGGTAGATATATGAACGCCTACGAGATTTTGGTTATAATTTTGAGCGTCACGCTGTTTGTTTTGTTAGTTTGCTCGATTGTAATGGTAAGCTTGCTAATTAAGCTTTTGCAAAGCCTTTCGCGCGTTAGTAATAAAATAGAAGAAACCACAAACAATATTAGTGAAACCGCCAAAACTATGAGTAAGCGACTCATTCCAGCTATAATTTCTTCGGTTGTAGCCGTTTTTGTTAAACAAAGTCGCAATAAGACTAAAAAGGGAGGGTCAAATGAGTGAGCGCGATCATTTAGTTAGGGGTTCGATTTTTGGTTTCCTAATTGGTTTAATCGCTGGCATCCTGCTAGCACCCAAGAGCGGCAAAGAAACCCGGGACGACATTAGGCGTAAAACCCAAGACTTTACCGGGGATGTGGCCAAAAACGCCAGTAAAATGCAGCATCAAATTGGCGATAAGGTTGAGGTCCTACGTGAGGTAGCTAAAGATTTGGGGGTTGAGGCGCGCCAACAAAGTCAGGGGTTGATCGCCCGCGCTGAGGTTATGAAACAGGATTTGCGAGCTTCCACTAAGACTCTAGCCCAATCTGGCAAGCAAACCAAAGACACCACCCTTGCAAGCATTAGACTAATGATGGACGAAGGCGCAGCTCTGATGAATGAACTTGAGCAGGTGACTAAGGAGCTGATGCGGGCGGCTAAATCCAAGTTGCGTCGCAATCCCGAGCCCGCTGGAGAAGCCATTCAACGATTAGAAGAACTCGAGAAAAACGGTTCCAGCGAAGACTAAAAACCAACTCTTCTAACAATTCGCTTATGCTATTATTAGTAGCGAAAGGGGACCAACATGTCTGAGCCACCGGCTGGCGGCCAACTGGCCAGCCACTTTGTGCACTTGCATAACCATAGCCACTACTCTTTACTCGATGGTTTGCAAAAAATTCCGGAAATGCTCGATCAAGTTAAAGTTCTAGGCATGTCCGCTGTGGCTCTGACCGATCATGGCACACTGTCTGGGGCCATTGAATTTTACAATGGCGCCCACGAGCGCGGTCTCAAACCGATTATTGGCATGGAAGCCTACGTTGCCCCGAGAGGGTTGGAAAGTCGATCGGGTAAACTTGATGCCAACCCCTACCACCTGATATTGCTAGCCACCAGCACTGAGGGCTATTTGAACTTAATGCGCCTGTCTTCAATGGCTCACCTGGAGGGTTTTTATTACAAACCGAGGTTGGATCGGGCCCTAATTAGTAAGTATAGTAGCGGCCTAATCGCTCTATCGGGTTGCGCCAGCGGAGAAGTGGCTCAGCATATTACTGATGGTGATATGGCGGCCGCTAGAACTACTGCCGAATGGTATCGGGATACTTTTGGTGCGGACAATTATTTCCTCGAACTCCAAGATCATGAGCATCAATGGCCCCTCCAAAAGCGCATTAACCAGGGCCTGAGAAAACTAGCGGCCGAAACCAGCATCCCGATGGTGGTAACGGCTGATAGTCATTACTGCAAACCAGAGGATCGAGAGGCGCACGAAATATTGTTATGCGTCCAAACCGGTAAAACCGTCGATGATGCCGATCGCATGACAATGGCCATGCAACTTTATTTAACCGACCCTAAGGACATCACCAAACGGTTTGCTGGGGATCCAGAGGCTATTCTAAATACCGGTCGAATTGCTGAGCGCTGCCAAGTAGAAATCAATTTGGGCGGCATCCACATTCCGAAATTCCCAGTACCAACCGAGCAAACCGAGCGCGAGTACCTCCATCAACTCAGCTACCAAGGGCTAGCCTGGCGCTACGGCGGCATTCCCAAAGAGGACATTGGGCGCTATACCAAGGCTAAAACCTTGGATGTAGTACCCAAGGCAATGGCGGATCGGCTGGACTTTGAGTTGGGCGTGATTGCCAAGATGAACTATGACGGTTACTTCCTGATCGTGGCCGATTTTATTAACTGGGGTAAAAACCAAGGTATAATTTTTGGCCCCGGACGCGGTTCCGCCGCTGGCTCGATAGTCTCTTACGCCCTAAATATCACCGATATTGATCCGATGCGTTACGATTTACTGTTTGAAAGATTCTTAAACCCTGAACGCATCAGCATGCCGGATATTGATGTCGACATGCAAGACACCAGACGCCAGGAAGTCATCGACTATGTGGTCGAAAAATACGGTGAAGATCGGGTGGCTCAAATTGTGACCTTTGGGACCATGGCCGCCCGCAACGCCGTTCGTGATACTGGTCGAGCTCTTGGCATGCCCTATGGCGAAGTTGATATCGTGGCTAAATTAATCCCCCAACCAGTCCAAGGGCGCCATATTCCGTTGGCGGTTTCAGTTGGACTAACTCCAGCCAAGGGCGACCTCAAGGCTGATCCAGATCTGAGAAAAGAATATAAAAGTAACCAATCGACTAAGCGCCTGATTGATGCAGCCATCAAGCTGGAAGGCACCATTCGCTCTAATGGGGTTCATGCCGCTGGTGTCGTTATTGCTCCCGATGAAATCGTTAAATTCGTACCGCTGCAGCGGGCCCAAAAGGGCGGCATTGTGACCCAGTACGAAATGCATACAATCGAAGATTTGGGCCTACTTAAAATGGATTTCTTGGGCCTATCTAACCTAACTATTATCAATAACACCCTTAGAATCGTCCGCAAAGTTTACGGCAAATCAATCTCCACGGCCGAAATCCCGCTCGACGACAAACCAACCTATGCTCTGCTCAGTCGTGGTGATACGACGGGTGTCTTTCAGTTGGAGTCAGCCGGCATGAAGCGCTATTTGCGGGATCTTAAACCCAATGGCTTTGACGATATCATTGCCATGGGCGCCCTATACCGACCTGGGCCACTCAGCGCTGGGCTAACCGACGATTACGTCGCTCGCAAAAACGGCCGCAGCCAAGTCAGCTATGATCACCCCTCGATGGAGCGGGCCCTCAAGGGCACTTATGGCGTCTTAGTTTACCAAGAACAAGTCATGCAGATTGCCCAGGACTTCTGCGGTTTTAGTGGTGGGCAGGCCGACACCCTTAGAAAGGCCATCGGCAAAAAGCAGCGCGATACCATGGCCAAGATGGAGCATGACTTCGTCTCCGGTGCCGTTAAAACCTCAGGAGTGACTAAAGACTTTGCCCAGGCCTTTTGGAAGAAGCTTGAGGGCTTTGCTGATTACTGCTTTAACAAATCGCACTCGGCTTGTTATGCCCTGATCTCCTATCAAACCGCCTATTTGAAAGCCCATTACCCAGAGGCCTTTATGGCGGCTCTGATGACCAGCGATTACGGCAACATCGATCGCATTGCCATCGAAGTTAATGAATGTAAACGCATGGGTCTGAACGTTCTAGCGCCCGATATTAATGAGAGTTTCTTGGAATTTGGGATTACCCCCAATTCGAATCAGATCCGCTTTGGCCTGAGTGCCGTTAAAAATGTCGGCATGGGGGCTATCGAAGCCATCCTAGCTGCCCGCGAACAGGGCCCCTTTAGCGGCATTGAAGATTTTGCCCAGCGAGTTAGTGCCAGCGAAGTTAACCGTAAAGTCTGGGAGAGCTTGATTAAAAGCGGCGCCATGGACGGCTTTGGCGAACGCACCAATCTGCTCCACAACCTCGATGCCATCACTAGCTATGCCACTAAGGCTCAAAAGAATGCTTTGAGTGGCCAAATCGATATCTTTGGCTCCATGGGCGCCGATGAGGCCATGCCCGGCATTCACATGCTTGAACCCGAAGAAGCCATCAATTTGAGCGAACAATTGGGCTGGGAGCGCGAATTATTGGGACTTTACTTGTCCCGCCATCCACTGGATGGATACGAAGGCTTCTTGGCTGGCCAAACTACCGCCATTGCCGATCTCAAGCCGGACATGGAAGGTCAGAGCGTGACCGTTGGCGGTATTATCACGACAGTTCGCAAAATTACCACCAAAAACGGCGATACTATGGCTTTTGTTGGTCTGGCAGATAAATCTGGCGATAGCGAACTGATCGTATTCCCGAAGGCCTATGAAGCAAATGCCGTCCTTTGGCAAACCGATCAATTAGTTAAAGTCGCTGGTAAAATCAGTACCAAAGATCGCGCTGGCCAGGCCACTAGCGAAATCAAAGTCATGGTTGATAAAGCTCGCGCTTTAAATGACAAGGACGCCGCCACAAAACCGCCGGTTGACCCAACAACTGATGAGGCGCCGATGCCGCAATCGCAACCGGCTGCCGCCGAGGTCGCCAACCAGCTCACCATCAACCTTAGTTCTCTAACCGATCCAGCGCTCCTCAACCAGATTAAAGAAACTTTGAGCGCCAACGCCGGCGATTGCCAAGCTTATATTATGGTGGCGGGCGACACTGCCAAAAAAATCCGCCTGCCCTTTCGCGTTACTATAAGCGATCAGCTGCTTGATAAACTCAAAGCCCTCCTGGGCCAAGACGCCATAGCCGTAGCTTAAAAAGTAAAACAGGCGTTCTCGCATGAGCGAGAACGCCTGCATGTCACGCAGCGGCCATGCGTTTGAGGTAACCCCCAACTACGTTTTGCAAAACGCGAGGAGCCTCCAAGTAGAGAAGAATCCGAGGTACTAGCTCCGTGACTTCACCTACCAGTTCTAGCCGAAAGACCTCTACGGGCTCGTGGTTACGCACAACGATTTTGGCTACATATGGCTTTCGGGTTTTGGTATACGTTTGAGGACGAAAGAGCCAAAAAGTGTCTTGGGTAATCCAGCCTGCGACGCTACCGTGTCTCACTCTTCGGCCGCTTGAGGTATACATGCGATCGGACACGTAGTGAGGACGAAATCTGATATCGAATCCCTTTGCCATGTCTTGTCCACCCATAGCGATCATCTCGATATCCCTTCAGTAGCAGAAACCTTGTTTATGCCGGCAGTTCAGCCGCTGCAGGCGTGTCGCGAAATTCTACCTGCCAGGGTTCATCGGAGTTGAACGCGAGGCTCAACGATATATTCATCAATGCTTGCCTATAGGCCGAACGAACAACCTCAGAATCTATTGCGTCGTCGACCTCGAAAGCCAACCGGGACGGTTTGTCGACATCGAAGCAGATGGTGACCTGCTCCCAAAGTCCCATCTCGGCACCGAAAACGAGTTTGTCGCCTTCCGAGGAAAGAGCCTCTGATCGAACCAAAACTCTTAGATCGTCTTCGCCGCTGATGCGTGTTTTCGGCAGGCGACTGGGATCAAATAGCTCTTTTGTGGAGTCCACGATCCACAAATTGCCTTTGTTGGTGAGAACGAGCGAATCAGTCAAAATTCATCCAATCTGCTTTTACAGGTACATCTTGTTGAATGGCTCAGATTTAAACAGAAGTTATAGTGATTGTCAATCATATGCCATGTAACTTCTTGCCTAGTCGGAGGGATTATGCTAGAGTGTTCAGGTTATGAACGCAGTTGAAACCATCAATCAACAATCAAAAAAGAAGGCTATCGCTCCAGTGCGCAGTGGTGATACCGTGCGCGTACATCAACTGATTCGCGAAGGCAGCAAGCAGCGCGTCCAGGTTTTTGAAGGCGTCGTGATTCGCACCGACCGCTTGGGCGAAGTCATGGCTTCAGTGACCGTGCGTCGGATTGCCAGCGGCGTGGGGGTCGAAAAGTCTTTTCTGTTGCATTCACCCAACATCAGCAAAATCGATATTACTAGAAGGGCCAAAGTTCGCCGAAATTACCTAAGCTACCTGCGAGAACGTCGAGGTAAGTCGGCCAGGTTAGTCGAGCAGGGCTTTGATAAGCTGGCCGTCAACGCCGTAGCCGATAACGGCAGTGACAAGACTGAGTTAGACGTTGATCAGGTTGGAGACGCTGAAACTCAAGTCGAAGAATCGACCGAAGAGTTAGCTAAAGCTGAGCGCCATGAAGCGGCCGAGGCCGATCCTGAGCATGACGCCGATTCAAAAGACAATGAAGCTAATTTAGCAGCCGAGGAAACCGAAGCCGGCGTTGATCGAGCTGGCGATTCGGCCTAACGTTAACCTGCGAGGTTAAATATGGTCAAACTAATAATTAAACCCAGCCGCAATCATGAGGCTGAGCTTTGGGGCCAAGGGGCCAGTTTAGTGGCTGGAGTTGATGAGGTTGGGCGCGGCTCTTGGGCCGGACCAGTCACGGCGGCGGCGGTGATATTACCCAGGAATCTTGATCTCGCTGGCGTTCGGGATTCAAAGCTGCTGAGCCCTAGGCAGCGCCATCAAGCCGCTCGTCTAATCAAATCTAGAGCCGTGGCCATTGGCGTCGGTTGGGCCTCACCAGCCGAAATTGATTCTAAAGGTTTAAACATGGCCTTACGGCTGTGCGGACTGCGGGCTCTAGCCAGGCTACATTTTGATGCCATAATCTTGGATGGCCGTGACGATTATTTGGAGGTCGGGCTACCAACCTTAACTGTCATCAAGGGCGATCAAGCTTGTTTGAATGTGGCGGCGGCTTCGATTATTGCCAAAGTCGCCCGCGATAACTACATGGCTCGGATGCACGAGCTCTACCCAGATTACGGCTTTATGACTAATGTTGGTTATGGGACAGCCCAGCACACAGCAGCTCTAGTCAGTGGCTTAACCCCGATTCATCGCCGCAGTTACAAACCAGTCCGATTGGCCGAGAGTTATGGCTACTAAAACCGGACGAGTGGCCGAAGATTTAGCGGCTAATTTTTTAAGAAATCAGGGTTTGCGTATAATCGCCCAGAATTGGCGGACGCGTTGGTGCGAAATCGATTTGATTGCCGAAAAGGGCGGTGTAACCCATATAATTGAAGTCAAGTATCGAGCTAATTTGAGCCATGGCAGTGGGCTTGAATATATTACTCGATCAAAACTCGAACAAATGGTTAAAGCCAGCCGGTTCTACCAATCGGAAAATACCAATGACGGTCCGATTCAAATAGACGCCATAGCCGTTACAGGTTCGATTGAGCAACCAAAGATTGATTGGCTAGAAAACCTGACTCTCTAGTTTCACCAAATCCGAACTCTCTTGGCGGGGTCGAGGTAAAGTTTATCCTTAGACCCAACGTCAAAAGCTTCATAAAAAGCATCAACATTAACTAGTGTCCCGTTGACTCGATAAACTTCCGGCGAGTGAGGGTCTGAGACTAAACGTTTTAGCATCAGTTCGGGTCGGTAATTATAGCGCCAGGTACAAGCAAAACTGATAAAGAAGCGTTGTTCAGGAGTGAAGCCATCAACTCTATTACTGTTACCCAGTTCGGTTAGTTTGGCCTGCATGGCTTCAAAGGCAATTATTAGCCCGCCCAAATCAGCAATATTTTCACCTAGAGTTAATTGGCCGTCTACGGCTCGGCCGTTAATTTTATAAGCGCTGTAGCTCTTGACCAAAGATTTAGCTCGTTTTTCAAAATTAGCTTGATCACTAGTCTGCCACCAGCCTTTCATATTGCCATGGGCATCAAATTGGCTGCCTTGGTCATCAAAGCCATGGGTTATTTCATGGCCGATGACCGCACCAATACCACCATAATTGGCTGCAAAATCGCCGCTGGCATAAAAGAATGGTGGCTGCAAGATGCCAGCTGGGAAGGTTATGCCATTGGTGTTAGCCCAGTAGTAAGCATTAACTAAGGCCGGCGACATATGCCACTCTTTGCGATCAACCGGTTTATTTATGCGACTAACCTGAAACTGCCAGTCAAACTGGGCGATGGCCAAAAAATTGGCCGCAAAATCTGAGCCCAGTTTCAACCCGCTATATGATCGCCATTTGTCAGGATATCCGAGTAGAGGCAGAAAAGTTGATAGCTTTTTGTGAGCCTGGCGTTTGGTAGCCGGGCTCATCCATTCCAGGCGATCGATTCTGGCGGCAAAGGCCTTTAACAAATGGTCAACCAAATCGCCAACCGCCTGCTTGGCGGCTTTATTAAAGTAATGTTCCACAAAGAGCCGGCCGATCGGTTCTGGCAAAACATTCATGGTGTGTCTGGTCATGCGGACCGCTCGCGGCTCAATTTTTTGTTGCCCAGTTAAGATTTTGTCATGGAAATTAAAAACCAAATCCTCGTAGGGTTTGGATAGTTTGGTAGCGAACGCTTCGATGGTGTGGATGATGAAATAATCTCGCCAGTGATCGATCGGGGTCTGTTTGAGTAAGCGGTTGACCTCGGTTAGGAACTTGGGCTGACTAACGTTGAGCACCTGGACCGATTTTAGGCCCACAGCGGGCAGGTATTCGTGCCAGTCTAGATTGGGATAGCGGCTGGTCAGCTGTTTGATGGTGTGTGGATGGTAGACTAATTTGGGATTTCGGCAGTCAGCCCGACTAAGCGAGGCAGCTGCAAGTGCTTTTTCGATTTTGTAGATATGTTCGGCCCGTTTACTCGCTTGGTCTAAACCAACTAACTCAAAAAACTTAGCCAAATAATCCATGTATTGCTGACGAATAGTTTCGAAGTCTTTAGATTTTTCCAGATAATAAGTCCGATCCGGTAAACCCAAACCGCCCTGCCAGAACCGAGTTAAGTAGCGGCGGCTGTTTTTATCATCCGGTTCAATTATGACCCCCCAAATCATTTCCATGTTCTGGGCATGTGACTGAGCGATGTAGGTTTTGACGTCACCAGTATCATTAATTGCTGCGATTTGGTCTAGGATGTTTTGAACAAATTTCGGAGTAGCTTTGGCAATTCCAGTCTCGTCCATAGCGCTTTGGTAGTACTGTTTAACCACTTTGATGGAAATCGAATCGCTTGGGCGAATCTTTTGAGTCAGTAATTTTTGTAACTTAGCCAAATTTTCATCGGTCAAAATTCGTAAGGCACCGAAGCTGGCTTTATCAGCCGGCATCGGATGAGCATCGATCCAGCGTTTGTTAACGTAGTTATAAAAATCATCCCCGGGTCTTATCTTGGGACTAATCTCACTTTTTAGCGACACGGTGGCTCCTTTTGGTATCAAACTTTAAAACCATAGCAGTTTCGGCAGATCAGCGCGAGCATAACCGCACTCGAGTTGAATTTAGCCTAATTTTAGCGCAGAATCGGGCGGTAGGCTTCCGAAGGGATTGCTATGGACTTTGTAACTCCAGACGAGAGAGAACTGAGAAGAGTGGTCGAATCGCTCTGGAATTGTGGTCCTGGTCGAGCTAACTTGATTGTGGCGCTTTACCGGGACTCAGGAAGGTTGGTGGATGACTTCTGCACCGACTTGGCGGGGATCGTAGCCGAGCTGAGCTACTCCCGGCAACAGATCCAGCCAGCCGTAGAGGGGGAAGAGTTGGCTAAATTCCGCCCCGGCATCTACCGCCACTACAAGGGGCGCCTCTACGAAGCCACCCACTTGACCCACAACGCTTCGAGTGGGGGGCGGGTTGAGATCTATTATGTGGCGCTGGAGATTGATCCCAGCCACGAGGGGCCTCGGCATGCCACCCGCGAATTCCGGGAGTTCTTGATCGATCGGGTTCACGAGGACGGTTCGAAGTGTGAATGCAAAAGGGTTGATTACCCAACTCACTCCGAAGTCTGCTCGGCTAAGCCTCGTTTCGAATTCATGGGACAGGTTTTCCAGCGCTGGATGATCGAACCGAAGGGATAGGCTTGGTCCCAGCCCAACAATGAGCACCCCAGGGTGCTCATTTACATTTTGGCCAAAGTGTGCTAGGATTAGCCCATACAGCAAGTCGGTTCGCCGGCTTTTTTGACTAATTAGGGATATTTTTCGAACAGTATGCAACCAAATTTCATTCAAGCTATCAACATCATCGCTGAGGAGAAGAACTTGCCGCACGAGATCGTTTTGGAAACGGTCGAGGCGGCGCTGGCGGCTGCTTATAAAAAGGACTATGGCGATAAAGACCAAGAAGTTCGCGTAGCGCTGGATGAAAAATCTGGTGCCACCCACGTTTTTGTAACCAAAGAAGTCGCCAAAACCCCCGAAAACGACTTTTTACAAATGACCCTGGAAGATGCCAAAAAGATCAAGCCCAAGGCCAAAGTTGGCGATATGGTTGAATACGAAGATCACCCGGAGGACTTTGGTCGGGTCGCGGCTCAAACTGCTAAGCAAGTTATTATTCAGCGCTTGCGCGAGGCCGAACGCGAAATCGTCTTTGCCGAATATAAAGATAAAGAAGACACGATTTTGAACGGCACCGTCCAACGCATCGAAGGCAACACCACTTTCGTGGATTTGGGTAAGGCCACCGGGGTACTGTTCCCGTCCGAGCAAATTCCCGGTGAGCGCTATTATCCTGGCCATCGCATCAAAGTTTACGTGGTGCGGGTGGAGCAAACCAATCGCGGACCGCAAATTGTACTCTCCAGAGCCCACGCTAATATGGTGAAACTACTCTTTGAGCTAGAAGTGCCCGAAATTGAAACCGGTGCCGTCGAAATCAAAGCCCTGGCTAGAGAAGCCGGCGTCCGGACCAAAGTGGCCGTTATCTCCAATGCCGAAGGCGTAGATCCAGTCGGGACCTTCGTCGGTGGTCGCGGTTCGAGGGTGCAGACTGTCATGGGTGAATTAGGCGAGGAAAAGATTGACATCATCCCCTATAGCGAAGACCCGGCAACTTTCATTGCTAGTGCGCTTTCGCCAACCAAAGTCATTAGTGTCGACTTGGACGAGGCCGAAAAGAAGGCTATTGTCCGGGTACCGGAAGATCAGCTATCGCTGGCCATTGGTAAGCAAGGCCAAAATGTTCGCTTGGCGGCTAAACTAAGCGGCTGGAACATCGATATTGTCAGTGCCGATGAGAGCCGAATTGAAGCCACGGCCGATGCTGCGGCTGCCGATGCCACCAAAGCCAGCCCTAAGGATCTCGAAGGCGCCCTGATTGAAGCCGTTAACCAAACGGGTGAGCCCGAGCCAGCTGACGAGGCTCCAGTCGAAGCCGCGGCAGAACCCGAGACCGAAACTGACGAACCGACCCCGGAATCAGCTACGGACTAGTACTTGTGCTTGCGCGGGAATGGTACAATAAAAGTAGGCAGACATGGATTGGGTAACCAATTTGGAGGCTGACAATGCACGATGCATTTGAAAGATTAACCGAGAACGCCAAAAAAAGCCTGGAGAATGCCGATTCGATCGCTAGAACCATGGGTTCGGGCTACATTGGCACCGAACATATCCTGCTGGGCGTGTTGCGCCAAGAGGGCTCGATCGGGGCTAAGATTCTGATTGAAGCTGGTGTGACCTGGGAAAAGGCTGAATTATGGTTGTCTGGTAGTTCTAGTGCTGCTCTGGCCCGGGCCAATCGCAAGGGACTCAGTGAGACGGCCCGCGATACGCTGACCATTTCGCTGCGAATTGCCCAAGAATTTGGCCAACCCTATTCTGGCACCGAGCATATTCTTTACGCCATCCTGAGCCAAAAGAGTGCTCGAGCTAATTCCTTATTAAAAGAAATCCAAGTTGATCCGGCCACTGTTCGGGCCGAACTAGAAAATTATTTAAGCAATCAGCAGTACTATTACTCCGATGAATCGGCCAAAACGACCAGCCCTAAGCGCACTAAGTCGAAGACTCCGGCCCTGGATCATTTTGGGATTGATCTAACGGCTAAGGCTAGTGAGGGCAAGCTTGATCCCGTAGTTGGTCGCAGTAATGAAATTGGCCGAGTGGTCTCAATCTTGAACCGCCGGACCAAAAATAACCCGGTTTTAATTGGCGAACCAGGCGTTGGCAAAACCGCCATTGTCGAGGGTTTGGCTCAGCGCATTATTTCCGACGAAGTGCCCGAGATGCTGCTAAACAAACGCATCGTCATGCTCGATCTAGCCAGCGTCATTGCCGGTACCAAATACCGCGGCGAGTTCGAAGAGCGATTGAAGAAGATTTTAGACGAGGCCAAGGCCACACCTGAAGTGATATTGTTCATCGATGAGCTCCACACCGTGGTCGGCGCCGGCGCCGCTGAAGGTGCTATTGACGCCGCCAACATCTTAAAGCCCTCATTATCTCGCGGCGAAATCCAAACCATCGGTGCCACCACTCTGGATGAATATCGCAAACACATTGAAAAAGACGCGGCTTTGGAGCGGCGCTTCCAACCCGTCATTGTGCCCGAAACGACAGTTGAAGAAACCATTGCCGTCTTGCACGGCTTGCGCCAGCGTTACGAAGAGCATCACCGAGTTGAGATCACCGATGAGGCCATTGAGCAAGCCGCTAAATTAGCCAAGCGCTATGTGGCTGATCGCTTCTTGCCGGATAAGGCCATTGATCTGGTCGATGAGGCTGCAAGTCTGGCTCGCATTAAGCGCGGCAGTACCAATAAAAACACCCGGGGTTTACAAAAGCAATTGGTCGAAGCCAAGGCCGATATGGATGAAGCGGTTGACGGCCAAGATTTTGAACTGGCCGCTCGGCTCAAAACCAAGGTCAGCATCATCGAGCAAAAGCTCTCCAGCCAAAAAAACGAAGACACCATTCAGATTACCGCCGAGGACATCGCTCAAGTTATTAGCCTGATCACCGGCGTACCCGTGACTCGTCTAGTTAAAACTGATACCGAAAACTTAGTTAAACTCGAAGATACCCTACGCAAGCGCGTCATTGGTCAAGACGAAGCCGTAAAAGAAGTGGCCAAATCAATCCGCCGCAGCCGTACCGGTATAAGTGATGCTAAACGCCCGATCGGCTCATTTATGTTCCTTGGGCCCACTGGCGTGGGTAAAACCGAACTGGCGCGGGTGCTAGCAAGCGAAATGTTCCAAAGCGACGATGCCATCGTCAAAATCGACATGAGCGAATTCATGGAACGCCACAACACCTCCCGCTTGGTCGGAGCTCCGGCTGGTTATGTTGGCTACGACGAAGGTGGCCAGCTTACCGAAACCGTTCGCCGGAAGCCCTACAGTCTGGTGCTGCTCGATGAAATCGAAAAGGCCCACCCCGATGTCTTCAATATGCTGTTGCAGGTTCTTGAAGACGGTCAATTAACCGACGCCAAAGGCCGGCGGGTGGACTTCCGCAACACCATTATTATTATGACCAGTAACGTCGGCGCCGAGAGCCTCTACCGCGAGGCGGTGCTGGGCTTTAAGGCCCAAACCGTTGGTGAGCAAAAAGAGCTGGAGGAAGCTCACAACCAAGTGACCGAAAAGGTCATGGGCGATCTCAAAAAGACTTTCCGGCCAGAATTCTTAAATCGGCTGGATAAAGTCATCGTTTTCAAGAGCCTGAGCCGGCCGGATGTGCGCAAAATCCTAGCGGTCCAATTAGCCGATTTATACGAACGTGTTAGCGAACAGGGCATTAGCCTCAAAGTTACGCCCCAAGCCAAAGATTACTTAATCGAAAAGGGCTACGACGTTGATCAGGGTGCTCGGCCGATGCGACGAGCTATCCAAGACTACATCGAAGACCCGCTGGCGAATGGCATCCTGGCAGGCCAATTCAAACCCGGCGATACCGTGACCGTGCTGCGCCGCGGCGATGGCCTGACCCTCGGCCAACCAACCCTGAAGAAATAAGCTGTTCTGTGATTTCGAGCCTGTCGAGAAATCTATTTAAGAATTCACAAATAGATCCCTCCACGCCGGTCGGGATGACAAAGTAAGTAAGAATGAAAAGAGGCCCACGACCAGGGTCGTGAACCTCTAGTCGCGGGCCTTGGGCTCAGCCCCTGACATGGCCGAAGTAACGCCCCACCTTCACGGTATCGGTCCCATCAGGGCCGGTAATGGTGAGCTCGCGGAGACGTGGGTGGTTACCAAAGTCACTTTCTTCGATGAAAGCGTCCATAGCTTCGCGCGACTTGGCAATAACCGCCACCTCTTCGCTGCCCCCGTACAGCAACACGAACGTGAATTGCATGAATTCAGGCGGGGTGAAGCTGGCAGTTAGCTTGAAGGGGTAGTCAGGATCGTCCGGCTCATCGATCTGACTGGCGTTGTGGCGGATCAGTCTAACGCCAGGAATCGTTGTCGACTCGGGCATTTTTAGCTCCCTTGTTGTGAATATACGAACTGGGTCTTTGCGACCCCACAGTCGGCTTCGACAGAATTGTCGTAGTAAACTCTGGGGTCGGCCCCGGTCCGAAGACCGGGGCGTTCGCCATTGCTACTGGTGTTACTCGCCGTGATCGACAGCAATCGTTCCATCGGCGAAACTGTGGCTCTGATCATCCGGGACCTTGTCTGGGTGGGTGTTGCTGTTGTCAGACACCGGTGCGATTTCGGGAATCGCCTCCCCATCCAAGCTCTCGAGAGGGCGCAGCGGGATGAGCTTGAGTGTGGGGCCTCCCTCGTGAAGGACGGCCTGTGCCAGCCAAGGAATCTCGGGATGCGCTTCCAGCTCGACGAGCAATATCTCGCCCTTCCTGAGGGTCATTGCATTGGGGCCCTTGCCGTGATGGCGGACAAAGAAGAGCGGCCCACCTCCTTCGGATGTAGCCAAGAAGCGGCGACCGAAGTACTTGTCGGGTTCGCCGTAGAGGCGCCCGTCGATGTCGGGGGTGTAGAAGGTGCGGTAGTCCACAATCTCTCCTCTTGGGGATATCAAAGTAGAATTGGACTTGCGAACCGCTCGATATTACAATAATTTTTGATATAAGTCAATGTAAGATATGAAAAAGTGTTTGGTTTATGTTCGGTTTATGATAATATTAAGTTATGCCAAAAACTCTGACTCAGTTTGTTTGCCAAAGCTGTGGGGCGGCCAGTATGAAGTGGGCCGGCCGCTGTACCGCCTGTGGATCCTGGAATAGTTTAGTGGAAGTAGCGGCTACTAGTTCGCGCTCTAAATCGACCCGGCCGATTGAGGCCGAACAATTATCATCGGTGTCATCTGATCACGTCAAACGCTTTAGCAGTGGTATTGCCGAGCTTGATCAAGTCCTGGGCGGCGGGGTAGTGCCGGGTGCCATTATGTTGCTCTCGGGCGATCCTGGGGTAGGCAAATCGACGCTGGTTTTGCAACTAGCCAGCCATATTGGCGCTCAGGGTTCAGTGCTATACGTTAGCGGCGAGGAATCAGTCCAGCAGCTTAAACTACGGGCTGATCGTTTGGGTATAAGTCAAGCAAACATTGTAGCGGCCAGCCAAACCGATGCCGATAGTGTGGCGGCCACCATTCGCGAGGGCGGTTATAAGTTAGCTATTATTGATTCAATTCAGACCATGTCGACCGGTGAATTAACCGGCAGCCCTGGTACGGTTGGGCAGATCACAGCCAGTTCCCAGATCATTGGTAATGCCGCTAAATCCAGCCACACCGCTGTCGTCATTATCGGGCACGTGACCAAAGAGGGAAACATCGCCGGGCCCAAGATTTTGGAGCACCTAGTTGATGTGGTGCTGTATTTGGAAGGGGAGCGCTACGGCATCTTCAAGGCCCTGCGGGGAGTCAAAAATCGTTTTGGTTCGACCAACGAGGTCGGTATTTTCGAAATGCAGCCCAAGGGTTTGATTGCTGTTAAAAATCCCTCCCAGGCGTTGCTGGCTGAGCGGCGAATGGGACCCGGCTCGGTGGTGCTACCGACGATGGAAGGCAGCCGGCCATTGCTGGTTGAAGTCCAGGCCTTGGTGGCACCAACCGTCTTTGGTTACCCCAAACGCACGGCCGTTGGCTTTGATTTGAACCGCCTTAATTTATTACTAGCCGTTATGAACAAACGAGCTGGGCTCAATTTGAACAGCCAGGACGTCTATGTTAACGTGGTAGGTGGACTTAAAGCCTCTGAACCGGCTGCAGACCTTGCAATTATTCTATCGATCGCATCCGCGTATAAAAACCAAGCCCTACCCGACGACGTCGTGGTTTTTGGTGAGGTTGGTTTGAGCGGTGAGGTGAGAAGTGTAGGTAGCGTTGATCGGCGTTTGCAAGAAGCCAAATCGATTGGTTTCAAACGCGCGCTCGGACCAGCTGCCCACCCGAAAACCACAATTGATCTAGCTGCTTCGGACATTGCCGAAGCCCTGCGCCTGGCTTTTAAGCCCACCAAGTAAACCTAGGTGGTGGAATGAATCCCGCAATTATCTTTGCAATTTTAATTACCATTGGCGTCATAATAGTCGTCATTATGCGCCTGGTGCGGCTGCCAATTTATCGCTTGGTGCTGGTCGGCATTGGTGCCATCGTCGGCTTGCTGCTAGGTGCCTTAATTAGCATCCCGGTGGCTAATTTGCCTTCGCCTTTTGGCAACATTATGCCTGCAGTAATTTCGCTAGTGCTCACGGTTGGGGTAATAATGGCGCTGCTGAGGCAGGGCGACTACATTGCCGAACACATTCCGCTGCTGCAAAAGTTAGCGGAGCCTCCAGCCAAACCCGCATCTAAACCCTCAGTTCAAACAGGCCCCAAAGCTCTAGTCGATACCTCCGTTATTATTGATGGTCGCATTGCCGATATTGCGGCTGCCGGCTTCATCCAAGCTCAGCTGGTTGTGCCCCGCTTCGTCCTAGCCGAACTCCAAAACATTGCTGATAGCGAAGACGCTATGCGCCGCAG